>NZ_JAAGNB010001877.1:0-467 GCF_010550475.1 Amycolatopsis sp. SID8362 | reverse complement strand
CTGCTCGGCCGACCGGAGTCACGGCCACCGCCACGACGGTCATCACGGCCGCCGGAGTCACGGTTGTACCCACCACCCCGGCGATCGTCACGCCCACCGGAATCACGGCCGCCGTACCCACCGCCGCGACGGTCATCGCGGCTGCCGGAGTCACGGTTGTAACCACCACGGCTACCTGAGTCACGGTCGCCGTAGCTCGACCGGCCCGAGTCACGAGAGCCGTAGCCACCACCCGACCGGCCACCGGAATCACGGTCGCCGTAGCTCGACCGGCCCGAGTCACGAGACCCGTACCCGCCACCCGACCGGCCACCCGAGTCACGGTCACCGTAGCTCGACCGCCCCGAGTCGCGGGAGCCGTAGCTGCCGCCCGACCGGCTGCCGGAGTCGCGGTTGCCGTACCCGCCGCCGCGGCGATCGCCGCTGCCCGAGTCACGGCCGCCGCGGCGGTCGTCGCGCCCGCCGGA
>NZ_JAAGNB010000964.1:0-305 GCF_010550475.1 Amycolatopsis sp. SID8362 | reverse complement strand
ACGTCGTCGCCTGCGACGTCGCCGATCCCGCGGCCGTGGCCGCGCTGCTCGCCGGAATTCCCGCCGCGCACCCCCTGACCGCCGTCGTGCACGCCGCCGGCGTCCTCGACGACGGCGTCACCGGCTCCCTGACCCCCGAGCGGCTCGACGCGGTCCTGCGCCCGAAGGCCGATGCCGCCTGGGCCCTGCACGAGCTGACCCGCTCCCTCGACCTCGCCGCGTTCGTACTGTTCTCCTCGGTCGCGGGCACCGCGGGTGGTGCCGGGCAGGCCGGCTACGCCGCCGCCAACGCCTTCCTCGACGCC
>NZ_JAAGNB010001876.1:0-3265 GCF_010550475.1 Amycolatopsis sp. SID8362 | reverse complement strand
CGGGCTGGCCCTGTTCGACGCGGCGTTCTCGCACGCCGAACCCGTGCTGTGGCCGGTGCTGCTCGACCACGCGGGCCTGCGCGCCCAGGGCGAGCACCTCCCGCCGATCCTGCGCGGGCTCGTCCGGGTGCCGGTCCGGCGGGCCGCCTCGGCACCCCGCACGGAGAACCTCCTCGACGTCGTCCGCGCGGAGGCCGCGGCCGTCCTCGGGCACGCGTCGGCCGGCGCGGTCGAACCCGGCCAGGCGTTCTCCGACCTGGGTTTCGACTCGTTGACCGCGGTCGAGCTGCGCAACCGGCTCGACACCGTCACCGGGCTCCGGCTCGCCGCGACCGTCGTGTTCGACTACGCCACGCCGGCCGCGCTCGCGGAGCACCTCGAAGCCGAGCTGACCGGCGTACGCGCCGACGTGGCCGCACCGGTGGTCGCGGCCGTCGACGAGCCGATCGCGATCGTCGGCATGAGCTGCCGCTACCCCGGCGGCATCGGTTCGCCGGACGACCTCTGGCGGCTGGTGCTCGACGGGCGCGACGGCATCGGCGAGTTCCCGGCCGACCGCGGCTGGGACATCGACTACGACCCGGACCCCGAGCGCACCGGCACGACCTACACCCGCGAGGGCGGTTTCCTCTACGACGCGGCGGAATTCGACGCCGCGTTCTTCGGGATCAGCCCCCGCGAAGCCCTCGCCATGGACCCGCAGCAACGGTTGCTGCTGGAGACGTCGTGGGAGGCCTTCGAGAGCGCCGGGATCGACCCGGGCGCGCTGCGCGGCAGCCGCACCGGCGTGTTCGCCGGCCAGATGTACCACGACTACGGCGCCCGCTTGACGAACGTGCCCGAAGGCGTCGAAGGGTTCGTCGGCATCGGCAACTCCGGCAGTGTCCTTTCCGGACGCGTCGCCTACTCGTTCGGCCTCGAAGGCCCGGCGGTCACCGTGGACACGGCGTGCTCGTCGTCGCTGGTCACCCTGCACCTCGCGGCGCAGGCGCTGCGTTCCGGCGAGTGCTCGCTGGCGCTGGCCGGCGGTGTCACGGTGATGGCGACCCCGGCGACGTTCGTCGAGTTCAGCCGTCAGCGCGGGCTGGCGCCCGACGGCCGCTGCAAGCCGTTCGCGGCGGCCGCCGACGGCACCGGCTGGTCGGAAGGCGTGGGCGTGCTCGTCCTGGAACGCCTGTCCGACGCCCAGCGCAACGGCCACCGGGTGCTCGCCGTGGTCCGCGGTTCCGCGGTCAACTCCGACGGCGCTTCGAACGGCCTGACCGCCCCGAACGGGCCGTCGCAGCAGCGCGTGATCCGGGCCGCGCTGGCGGCCGCCGGGCTCGAACCGTCCGATGTGGACGTGGTCGAGGCGCACGGAACCGGGACCCGGCTCGGGGATCCGATCGAGGCCCAGGCGGTGCTCGCGACCTACGGGCAGGACCGGGAAACGCCGTTGTGGCTCGGCTCGATCAAGTCGAACCTCGGGCACACCCAGGCGGCCGCGGGTGTCGCGGGCGTGATCAAAATGGTGCAGGCACTGCGCCACGGGGTGCTCCCGAAGACGTTGCACGTCGACGAGCCGACCCCGCACGTCGACTGGACCGCCGGTGCCGTCCGGCTCCTCACCGAACCGGTCGAAGAGCCGGTCCGGTACGCCGCGGTGTCGTCGTTCGGGATCAGCGGCACCAACGCCCACGTCATCCTCGAAGCTGCTCCGGCACCTGTCGAGGCCGCGGTCCCGGGGCACCCGTGCCCGCCCGTCGTGCTCACCGCCAAGTCGACGGCCGCCCTGCGCGCCCAGGCGACCCGGCTGCGGGCGCACCTGGCAGACCGGCCGCTGGAGGCGGTGGCGCACGCGCTGGTCACCACGCGGGCGCAGCACGCCCACCGCGCCGTCGTCGTCGGTGACGTCGCGGCCGGGCTGGCCGCGCTCGGCCGGGGCGAACCCGGCGTCGTCACCGGTTCCGTGGTGCCGGACGGCCGGACCGCGTTCCTGTTCACCGGCCAGGGTTCGCAGCGGCCGGGGATGGGACGCGAGCTGTACGAGGCGTTCCCGGTGTACGCGGCGGCGTTCGACGCGGTGTGCGAGCACCTGGACCCGCGGCTCGGCGACTTCCTCGGCTCATCCGAGACCGAGTTCGCGCAGCAGGCGATCTTCGCGCTCGAAGTCGCGCTGTTCCGGCTCCTGGAAGCGTGGGGCGTCCACCCGGACGTCGTCGTGGGGCATTCGGTAGGGGAGATCGCGGCGGCGCACGTCGCCGGGATTCTCACCCTGGAAGACGCGGCCACGTTGGTCGTCGCGCGGGGCCGGTTGATGCAGGCGCTGCCCGAGGGTGGCGTGATGATCGCGGTCCAGGCGTCCGAAAAGGACATTCAGCTGTCGGACGGTGTCTCGCTGGCCGCGGTGAACGGGCCGGATTCGGTGGTGCTGTCCGGTGAGGAAGCCGCCGTGACCGAGTACGCGGCGACGTTCGCGAAGACCAAGCGGCTCAACACGAGCCACGCGTTCCACTCGGCGTTGATGGAGCCGATGCTCGACGACTTCCGCACGGTCGTCGAGGGTCTGACCTTCGCCGAACCGGTCATCCCGCTGGTGTCCACAGTGGAGGACGGTGATCCGGCCACCACGGCGCACTGGGTCCGTCAGATCCGCGAACCGGTCCGGTTCCACGACGCCCTGCGCGCCACCGGCGCGACGGACTTCCTGGAGCTGGGCCCGGACGGCGTGCTGACCGCGCTGGTCGACGACGGCGAGGCCGTCGCGACGATGCGGGCCGACCGGCCGGAGGTGGAAACCCTGCTCACCGCGCTGGCCCGGCGCTACGTCCGGGGCGGCGCGGTCGACTGGGCCGCCGGGTTCGGGCCCGGCGGCGCGCACGTCGACCTGCCGTCGTACGCCTTCCAGCGCGAGCGGTTCTGGCTGGCCGCCGCGCCGTCCGGCGACGTCGCCTCGGCGGGCCTGGCCGCGACCGGGCACCCCCTGCTGGCGGCGGTCGTGCCGCTGGCGGACGAGGACGGCGTCCTCGGCACGGCCCGGCTCTCGCCGCGGACGCACCCGTGGCTGGCCGACCACACCGTCGCGGGCTCGGTGCTGCTGCCGGGCACGGCGTTCCTGGAGCTCGCGATCCGCGCGGGCGACCAGCTCGGCTTCGACCGCGTCGAGGAGCTGACCCTCGGCGTGCCGCTGGTGCTCACCGACGCCGTGCACGTCCAGGTGGTGCTCGGCGCGGACGAAGGGGACCGCCGCCCGGTCGCGATCTACGCCAAGCCCGAGGGCGCCGGC
>NZ_JAAGNB010001315.1:0-8528 GCF_010550475.1 Amycolatopsis sp. SID8362 | reverse complement strand
TCGGCCTCGCCAGCGCGGGCGCGGTCCGCGTGGCCCAGCACCGGGCCCTGGCCACGCTGCGGCGCGGGCTGCTCGGGCAGAAGCGCGCCGCATCTTGAGGAACGCGCGTGCGATCATGCGCGGGTGTCCCCGCTCCTGATCGTGGTCGGCGGCCTGCCCGCGACCGGCAAGACCACCCTCGCCGCGGAATTGGCCTGCCGCACCGGTTTCGCGTTCCTGCGCGTCGACACGATCGAGCAGGCGATCGTCCGCGCGTCGCCACTGGCGCAACCGCTCGGGCCGGTCGGCTACGTGGTCGCCCAGGACGTCGCGGCCGACCTGCTCCGCACCGGCGTGAGCGTGATCGCCGAATGCGTGAACCCGCTCGCCGTCACCAGGGACGCCTGGCGGGCGGCCGGGCTCGGGGCCGGCGCGCGGGTCGTCGAAGCCGAGATCGTCTGCTCCGACCCCGCCGAACACCGGCGCCGCGCGGAAACCCGCGACGTCGGCATCCCCGGCCTGGTGCCGCCGACGTGGCCGGAGATCGTGAACCGCGAGTACGAGCCGTGGACGCGGGACCGCCTCGTCGTCGACACCGCGCGGCTGCCGGCCGGCGAGGCGGTCGCGGTCATCGAAGCGGCTGCGCGGTCGTTTCCTCGCTGACGTTCTCCAGCCGGCGGCCGGTGGTGCGCGGGCCGAGCACCGCGATGTCCGCCGCGACCACGACGAGCGCGCCGGCGACGACGAGGAAGAGCGTGGTCGGGCCGTGCGCGGTCAGCAGCGGGACCAGGACGAACGGCATCGCGCCGCTGGCCAGGCGGGACAGCGAATAGGTGCCGCTGGCGGCCGTCGAGCGCAGCGCCGTGGGGAAGATTTCGGCCTGGTAGATGTGGAAGGCGTTCGAGAAGAGGTTGCTGGTCGCGGTGTAGAGGAAGCCGAACACGAGGATCAGCGCCATCGAGCCCGCGTAGCCGAACGCGATGCCGAACACCGCCATCGCCAGCACCGAACCGACCACGAGGTACTTGCGCTCGACGCGTTCCACGATCGGCAGCGACAGCGCGGAGCCGACCGGGTAGCCGAGGTAGGTCAGCGCGGCGAACAGCAGCGATTGCGAGACGGCGTACCCCTTCGCGGCGAGGACGAGCGGGACCAGCGTGCCGAAGCCGTAGTAGCCGAGGGTCTGCAGGACGTGGAAGACGACCATCATCCAGGTCCGGCGCCGCAGGGTCGGCGCGAAGAGCTCGCGCACCGGCGCGGCGGCGCGCTTGCGGGTCTCGCCGCGGCGCGGGGCGGGCGTGTCGACGGTGGTGCCGCGGGCTTCGGCTTCCATGCCGGCCACGAGGTGCGCGGCCTCTTCTGTACGGCCGACGGACTCCAGCCAGCGCGGTGATTCGGGCAGGCCGCGACGCAGCAGGAAGACCGCGCCGGCGCCGAGCGCGCCGATCACGAACAGCCAGCGCCAGCCGGCGATGCCGAAGACTTCGTGGTCGGTCAGGCCGCGGGCGAGGAAGCCGACGACCGGGAAGCCGCAGAAGGCGAGCGTGTAGGCCCAGGCGATGAAGCGGCCGCGCTTGCGGGCGGGCAGCAGGTCGGTCAGGTAGGTGTCGGCCAGCGGCGGCTCCGCGCCGAGGCCGATGCCCGCGAAGAACCGCGTCGCGAGCAGCATCAGCGCGCTGCCGCTGAACGCGCCGAGCAGCGAGAAGACCGAGTAGAGCCCGAGGTTCACCAGGAACGCGCCGCGCCGGCCGAACCGGTCGGCGAGCCGGCCGAGGAGCAGTGCGCCGAAGAACATGCCGACGAAGGTCGAGGCGAGCAGCGGCGGCAGGTCGGCCTTGGTCAGCTTGAACTCTTCGACGAGCACCGAGCTGAGCACCCCGGTCAGGAAGACCTCGTAGAAGTCGAAGAACAGCCCCAGCCCGACGGCGACGGTGGCCCGCCGGTGGGTGCGCGTGATGGGCAGCCGGTCGAGCCGGCCCGCGATCGTGCCGGTGTCCGGCGCGGCGTCGGGGAGGTGGGCCATCCGTCGTCTCCTTTGACTTCGCCACTATGTGGTTGGCGAACCCATAATGTGACGCGCGGCGGGCGGAGTCAAGGACTCACGGGATGGGGACAGGATGTGTCAGGCCGCGCCGGATCGCAGGCTGACATGCGGATTCGGACAGAACGGGAGATATCGGCGCCGGGTCCGGGTGCCATGAACGACCCTTTCACCGCGTCCGGCGCCAGGGCTCCGGCAAACTCGCGCCGGCGAGCGGGTGACCGGCCGCAGGCTGGCCGCGTGGCCTGCCCGGCGTCGCGCGGATGTCGTGAAGGGGTCATTCATGTCGTCCGATGTCATGAATGAGTCATTCATGACATCGCGGACGGGTGGATCGGCCGTGCTGCCCGACTTTGCCGGGGCCCTGGCGTCCGGCGAGGTGAACGACTCGTTCATGACATCGCGAGCCGCGAGCCCGCCCTCCGCGAAACCCGCTCAGAGGGCGGCGACCTGCTCCACGCCCGGCCGGTACCCCAGCCGTTCCGACGCGCGCCGGGCCGCGTCCACCACCACAGGAGCCAGCCGCGGGACGTCGGCCGCCGTCATGCGCTGGGTCGGGGCGCCGATGCCGATGGCCGCGCTCACCTCGCCGTTCAAGCCGAACACCGGGGCGCTCAGCGACGCCGCGCCCAGGTCGCGTTCCTCGAAGCTCACCGCGTACCCCGCCGAGCGGATCTGGTCGAGCTGCTCGGTCAGCAGGTCGATGTCCACCACCGTCCGCGGGGTGAACCGCGCCAGGCCGTGGCCGATCGCGTCCTTGATCGCGAGCTTGTCCCAGGCCAGGAAGACCTTGCCCGCCGAACCCGCGTGCAGCGGCATCACCATGCCGACGACGAACAGCCGGACCACCGGGTGCCGGGACTCCGCCAGGGAAATCACCGTGCGGTACGCGCCGTCGCGGACGTACAGGCAGGCCGTTTCGCCCGTTTCGTCGCGCAGCTGCTGCAGCACCGGCCGGGTCAGGCGGACCAGGTCGAGGCCGAACGTGCCCGGCGCCGCCCAGCGGACCAGGCCGAGGCCGACGCGGTAGGTGTCGTCGTAGCGGTCGAGGAAGCCCTCGCGCACGAGGTTGTGCACCAGCCGCTGGCACGTGCTCGCCGGCAGCCCGGTCGAGCGGGTGATCTGCTGCAGCGTCAGCTCCGGGTCGTCGATCGTGAACGACTCGAGGATCTGCTTGAACTTGCGCAGCACCAGCACCGGCGTCGTCCCGCCGCCGCTGCGCTCTTCCTCTGCCATCGCCCCGCCCCGTGCCCGTGGTGTGCCGCACAGTCTAGCGACGCTCGGCCCAGTTGACTCCGCGACACACGCCCGTATTCTGAGTCAGCAACTCACATCGTGGTTTGGAGTCGGGCATGAGTGAACAATCCGGGCCCCTGGCGGGCCTGCGGGTGGTCGAGCTGGGCAACTTCATCGCCGCACCCACCGCCGGGCGCCTGCTGGCCGACTTCGGGGCCGACGTCGTCAAGGTCGAGCGCCCCGGCACCGGCGACGAGCTCCGGCGCTGGCGGCTGCACGGCGGCGACACCTCGCTGCTCTTCCGCACCCTCGGCCGCAACAAGCGGTCGGTGACCGTGGACCTGCGCCGCCCCGAAGGCCGGGACATCGTCCGCGCACTGGCCGCCCGCAGCGACGTCCTGCTCGAGAACTTCCGGCCCGGCACCCTCGAGCGCTGGGGCCTGGGCCCGGACGAGCTGCGCGCCCGCAACCCGCGGCTGGTCGTCGTCCGCGTCTCCGGCTACGGCCAGACCGGCCCGTACCGCGACCGGCCCGGCTTCGGCGGCGTCGCCGAGGCGATCGGCGGCCTGCGCGCGCTCACCGGCTACCCCGGCCAAGCCCCCACGCGCGTCGGGGTCAGCCTCGCCGACTCCGTCGCGGGGCTCTACGCGGTGATCGGCGCGCTCATGGGCCTGCTCCGCCGCGAACGCGAGCCCGGCACCCGCCCCGGCGAGGTCGTCGACGTCGCCCTCTACGAAGCCGTCTACTCCCTGATGGAGTCCCTGCTCCCGGACTTCGACGCGCACGGCGTCGTGCGCGGCCCGGCGGGCTCCGCGCTCCCCGGCGTGGCGCCGTCCAACACCTACCGCTGCGCCGGCGGCAAGTACATCGTGATCAGTGGCAACGGCGACGCGATCTTCCGCCGGCTCATGCACGCCATCGGCCGCGCGGACCTCGCGGCCGACCCGCGGCTGGCGGACAACGCCGGGCGCGTCCGCCACGCCGCGCTCCTCGACGACGCGATCGGCGCGTGGGCGGCCACGCTCACCCAGGAAGCCGCCGAAGCCGCGCTGCTCGCCGCGTCCGTGCCGTGCGGGCCGATCCTCACCGCCGCGGACATCGCGAAGGACCCGCACTTCGAGGCCCGCGGCATGCACGAGCGGCACCGCGTGCGCCTCGGCGAAGACCGCGAAGCCGAGGTCACCTTCCCCGGCATCGTGCCCAGCCTCGCCGAACGGCCTGGGCGCACCCGCGCGCTCGGGCCGGACCTCGGCGCGCACACCGAAGCCGTGCTCGCCGAGCTCGGCATCACCGGCGACGCCGTCGCCGGGCTTCGCGAGAACGGAGTGATCTGACGTGACCGAAGTCCTCATCACCGAGGTCGTGCTGCGCGACGGGCTGCAGGACGAGCCCCTCACCGTGCCGTCGCACGAAAAGATCCGGCTCGCCCGCGGCCTGGTCGACGCCGGCGTGCGCGCGCTGGAGATCGGCTCGTTCGTCTCCGCGAGCCGGGTACCGCAGATGGCGGACACCGGCGACGTGCTCCGGGCGCTGCTGCCGGACACCCCCGCGTGCCTGCACACCCTGGTGTTCACCGAACGCGGGGCGCGGCAGGCGATCGACGCCGGCGCGAAGTCGGTGCGGCTGGTCGTCTCCGCGAGCGACGGGCACAGCACCGCGAACGCCGGAGTCCCGACGGCCGCGGCGCTCGACCGCCTCGCCGGCTGCGCCGAGGTGCTCACCGAAGCGGGGGTCGCGATCGAAGCGTCGGTCGCGACCGCGTTCGTCTGCCCCTTCGACGGCGACACCGCTCCGGACCGGACCACCGACGTGGCGGCGCGGCTCGGCCGGCTCGGGGCGCGCGTCGTCCACCTCGCGGACACCATCGGCGCCGCCCGGCCCGGTCAGCTGCGCTCGGTCGTGTCAGCGGTCCGCGACGAACTGCCGGACGTCCCGCTCGGC
Organism: Amycolatopsis sp. SID8362; assembly: GCF_010550475.1. Classification (NCBI taxonomy): domain Bacteria; kingdom Bacillati; phylum Actinomycetota; class Actinomycetes; order Pseudonocardiales; family Pseudonocardiaceae; genus Amycolatopsis; species Amycolatopsis sp. SID8362. Next base: position 3,331 of record NZ_JAAGNB010001315.1, on the reverse strand, counting down.
CTGCACCTGCACAACACCTACGGGCGCGCGGCGGCGAACGCCTGGGAAGGGCTCTCGCTCGGGATCCGGCGGTTCGACGCCGCGCTGGGCGGGATCGGCGGCTGCCCGTTCGCGCCGGGCGCGTCCGGCAACGTCGCCACGGACGATCTCGTCGACTTCTTCCACGGCGAAGGAATCGCGACCGGAATCGACGTCGCGAAACTCGCCGAGGTGCGCGATCAGGTCGCTCTCGCGGTCGGCCACCGGCTCGGTTCGGCATTGGCCGCCATTCCCGCGGTGCCCGCCACGCTGCGCTGATCCCGGCGTCGCGCAACGCTTTCCCGCCGAGCGCAGGCCTCGGGTCTCACCTGGGGATACGGCCGCCGGTTCAGATCGGTTCAAACTTTTTTCCGTGCTTGCCCGGTGTCAAAGGCCCGTGTAACTTCCATAACGGAACGATAACCAGCCGGTTGACGGCGCGGCCACGGGCAGGTGAGCGCGCACCCACTGATGTCGGGTCAGTGGACCAGCCGGAAAACCGTTCCTTGCCGACGTATTTCCTGACGGGGACGAGCCTGGGCTCGTACCCGTTCAGTGTCGTGCGTTCCCGCCAGCCCGACACCCCGGAGGATTTCCCATGTCCCGCACCCAAGGACGGCACCGCCTGTCCCGCCGGACCAAGATCGCGACCGGCGGCCTCGCCCTCGCGATCGCGGTCGGCGGCATCGTCGTCGCGACGACCACCGGCAACACCGGTGAAGCCAGCGCCGACGAGGCCGATCCCGCCTTCTACATCGACATCCTGAAGGTGCAGCCGAACCAGTTCGACCCGCGCCCGGTCTACGGCGCCGCGACGGGCACGTTCACCGTCGACTGCGGCCGCAACGAAAACCAGCACTTCAACCCGGACAACTTCATCGCCCAGCCCGGCGTCCGCAACGGCGCCCAGCACCTGCACGACTACGTCGGCAACCTCTCCACCAACGCCGACTCCACCAACAAGAGCCTCGTGAAGGCCGGCACCACCTGCCGCAACGGCGACAAGTCCGCCTACTTCTGGCCCGTCGTCCGGATCGACACCGGCGAAGAAGAAAAGAACGAACCCGCCAAGGCGCCCGACGGCGACCGCGCGCAGGCCGCCCAGGAGGCGAAGACCGTCCAGGTGGCCTGCCCGGACGTCGCGAGCAAGCTGCCGGACATCCCCGACCAGGCGATGGCCGAAGTGAACAGCAACCTCGAGCAGCTCGACACCCAGACCGACGAGGCGAACCAGCGCGTCGCGGCGGCACAGGGGCAGGGCGGCCAGAACCTCGTCCAGAACAGCATCGTCGGCCCGCTCAACGACCGGCGGAAGGCCATCATCGACCGGATCCTCATCGCGATCGGCCGGTTCGCGCCGAAACCGGGCGGCCTCGGCAACCTGCCGTGCTCGACCAAGCCCGGCAAGGACACCGGAGCGCCGACGCCGCCGCCGAGCAGCACCGCGGGCGGTGCGCTGCCCGGGCAGGACGGCAACAACGAGCTCCCCGGCAACGACGGCAAGATCCTGCGGCCGCAGAAGGTCCAGCTCACCTTCCGGGGCAGCCCGGTGGGCAAGGTCGTGGCGATGCCGAAGTTCCTGCGCGTGCTCTACGGCGACGCGAAGGTCTCGACCAACGGCCCGGCCAACGCGCGCGCCAGCTGGACGTGCACCGGGTTCGAGAACCGCGTCACCGAGAAGTACCCGATCTGCCCGCAGAACAGCAAGGTCAAGCGGGTGCACACGTTCCCGAGCTGCTGGGACGGGCAGAACACCGACAGCGCCAACCACCGCACGCACATCGTCTACCCGGACCAGAACGGCCGGTGCGCCAAGGGGTTCAAGGCTGTTCCGCAGCTGCAGGTCTCGCTGACCTACGACATCCCGCACGACGTCCAGGTCAAGAAGCAGTACAAAGTGGACGCTTTCCCCCAGGAGAAGCACAACCCGTTCTCCGACCACGACGACTTCGCGAACGTGATGTCGCAGCGGATCATGAACGGGCTGGTCAACTGCGTGAACCGCGGGCGGACCTGCCGGGCGTGAGCTGACGAAGGTCCCCACCGGTGCCGGTGGGGACCTTCGTCGTGCGCCCGGTACGCGCCGGCCGGGTACTTCGGCCGGGGTCGGGGTCCGCGATCGGCCGCGTGGTCTGTCCGGCGTTGCGAGGATGTCGTGAATGGGTCATTCATGTCGTCTGGTGAGGTGAATGACTCTTTCATGTCGTCGCGAATGGGCGGATCGGCCGTGCTGCCCGACTTTGCCGGAGCCCTGTCGTCTGGTGAGGTGAACGACTCGTTCATGACCTTGCGGGCCGCCGGGTGCCGGGCGTGACCTGACGGACGACGAAGGCCCCCACCCGTGCCGGTGGGGGCCTTCGTCGTGCACGCGCCGGCCGTGACGAACGCACACCCGCGCCCGTGCGGATCGCAGTCCAGAAGACGTCAGAACGCACGACCGCGCCCGAAACTGGTTCCCGTCACCCCGCCCCGGTGAACCCCACCGGGGGACAGACCCGCAGGAGGAACCATGATCTCGAGCTTCGAGCGCCCCTCGGCCGTCGTCGTCCACAACCGCGCGGTCGTGCACAACCGGGCCGTCGTCCACAACCGCGCCGTGGTCCACAACCGCGCCGTCGTGCACAACCGCGCGTCCGCCAAGTAGTCCCGGCCCAGCCGTAGACGTGCCGCGGCCCGCGCTCCCGGGCCGCGGCACGGCCCCGCCGACGAGGGGGAACGCCATGTCTTCCGACGACACCCGCTGGCAGCTGACCGGGGTCGAGCTCCACGACCTCGAGCCGGAGCTGTGCCTGCTCATCACGCCGAACGGCGGCCAGTACTCGATCACCGCGCCGGTGGCCGGGTTCCGCGCCTGGCTCGCCCGCTGTGACGGCACGCGGACCCGGGCCGAGCTGCTCGCCGGGATGAGCCCGGACCACGCGGAAGTGCTCGACGTCCTCGAAGCGGACGGCTGCCTGCACCCGGCGATCGGCGACGACGGCGCCCGGCGCCTCGCCGCGACCACGGTGCTGGTCACCGGCGCGCCCGAGCTGACCGGGCCGCTGGTGGAAGCCCTCGGCGCCAGCGGGTACGGCGCGGTTCACCCGCTCGCCGGTACCGACATCCCCGTGGCGGCGGCGGACACCGTCCTCGTCGCGGCCTACACCCATCCCGCCCACCGGCAGCTCACCGCGCTGGACGCGTTGTGCGCCGAACACGGCGTGCGGTTCTTCCCCTTCCGAGTCGAACGCGGCCAGGGCATCGCCGGGCCCGCGGTCGAGCCCGGCTTCGGCCCCGACTTCGCCGACGCGCTCGCCCGGCGCCGCTCGGCGGC
>NZ_JAAGNB010000963.1:0-223 GCF_010550475.1 Amycolatopsis sp. SID8362 | reverse complement strand
TCGGACCCGGTGCGCTGGGTCATCAGCACCAGCACCGGCAGGTCTTCGGCCCGGCGCAGCAGGAAGCCCAGCCACCGCAGGGAGGTTTCGTCGCACCACTGGACGTCGTCGACCGCGAGCACGACCGGGCCGCGGGCGGCCAGGCCGGCGACCAGCCAGTAGAGGCCGTGCATCACCGAGTAGGTGTCGGCGGTGCCGTCGCCGCGGCCGGGGGCGAGCGCGG
>NZ_JAAGNB010000292.1:0-218 GCF_010550475.1 Amycolatopsis sp. SID8362 | reverse complement strand
GGTCGGTCGTCTGCTGCGCGCCGGCGGTGACGACGACCTGCGCCGCGCTCGCCCGGACGTCCCGCGACACCCCGGCGTGCCGCGCGATCTCCTCGCGCAACGCCGCCAGGCCCTGCGGGTCGCCGTAGGTCATCAGGTCGGCCTGGCCGGCGCGCAGCCGCTGCGTGACCAGCCGGCGCCAGGTGTCGAACGGGAACCGGGTCAGGTCCGGGACGCCG
>NZ_JAAGNB010001875.1:0-254 GCF_010550475.1 Amycolatopsis sp. SID8362 | reverse complement strand
GGCGGGTTCACCAGCAGCGCGGCGGCGCCCGCCGCGCCGAACAGGGCGAGCGCGTGCCGCCGGTCGAACTCGCCCATGCCGTGACCTCCCGGGCCGTTGACAACCTTGTCAGCGCGGATTCTGGGACGGCGGACAGCGGCCGGGCAAGCCTGGGAGCGGATCTCGTCCGGTTTCGGACAACGCCCGGGTAATTCGTATAACGACCTATACCGCACGGCGTGGTCGCATGTAGTGAATGACTCATTCATGTCGTC
>NZ_JAAGNB010001817.1:0-306 GCF_010550475.1 Amycolatopsis sp. SID8362 | reverse complement strand
CTCGACGCGTTCGTCCTGTACTCCTCGGTCGCCGGGATCCTGGGCGGCCCCGGGCAGGGCAACTACGCGGCGGCGAACACGTTCCTCGACGCGCTCGCCGCGCACCGGCGGGCCGGGGGCAGGCCGGGCACGTCGCTGTCGTGGGGCCTGTGGGCCGAGCAGAGCGACATGTCCGCGTCGCTCGGCACCACCGACCTCAAGCGCCTCGCGCGCGGCGGCGTCCTGCCGCTGACCGCGGAGCAGGGCATGGCGCTGTTGGACGCGGCGCTCGCCACGGGGTCGGCGTCGGTCACCCCGGCCCGGCTC
>NZ_JAAGNB010000962.1:0-233 GCF_010550475.1 Amycolatopsis sp. SID8362 | reverse complement strand
GGCACCGCGCTGCTGGAACTGGCCGTCCGCGCCGGCGACGAGGTCGGCTGCGACCACGTGGAAGAACTGACCCTCGCGGCGCCCCTCGTGCTGCCGTCCCGAGACGCGGCCGTGGTGGTCCAGGTGTGGACCGGCGCCCCCGATGACCGCGGTCGCCGCCCGGTCACGGTCTACTCCCGCGCCGCCGACGCCCCCGGCCTACCCTGGGTGCTGCACGCCAGCGGCCTGGTCGC
>NZ_JAAGNB010000680.1:0-2283 GCF_010550475.1 Amycolatopsis sp. SID8362 | reverse complement strand
TGCGCGGCAGCCGGACCGGCGTGTTCGCCGGGATCATGTACCACGACTACAGCACCGCCGACGTCGAGTTCCCGGCCGAGTCGCTGGGCTACCTCGGCACCGGCAACGCCGGCAGCGTGCTGTCCGGCCGCGTCTCCTACACCCTCGGGCTGGAAGGGCCGGCGGTCACCGTCGACACCGCGTGCTCGTCCTCGCTGGTGGCGGTGCACCTGGCGAGCCAGGCCCTGCGGAGCGGCGAGTGCTCGCTGGCGCTCGCGGGCGGCGTCACGGTGATGGCCACGCCGAGCACGTTCCTCGACTTCAGCGCCCAGGGCGGGCTGTCCGCCGACGGCCGCTGCAAGTCCTTTTCGGACAGTGCGGACGGCGTCGGCTGGGCCGAGGGCGTCGGCGTCCTGCTGCTGGAACGGCTGTCCGACGCGCGCCGCAACGGCCACCCGGTGCTCGCGGTGGTCCGGGGCAGCGCGGTCAACTCCGACGGCGCGTCCAACGGTCTCACCGCGCCCAACGGCCCCTCGCAGCAGCGCGTCATCCGGCGCGCGCTCGCCGAGGCCGGACTGTCCACTTCGGACGTCGACGTCGTCGAGGGGCACGGCACCGGTACCCCGCTGGGCGACCCGATCGAGGCGCAGGCGCTGCTGGCCACCTACGGGCAGGACCGCGAGGAGCACCGGCCGCTGCTGCTCGGGTCGGTCAAGTCGAACCTGGGCCACACGCAGGCCGCGGCCGGCGTCGCGGCGATCATCAAGATGGTGCTCGCCCTGCGCGAAGGCACCGTGCCGCCGAGCCTGCACGCCGGCACCCCGTCGTCCCATGTGGACTGGACGGCGGGCGATATCCGGCTGCTCGCCGAAGCCGAGCCGTGGCCCGACACCGGCCGCCCCCGCCGTGCCGCGGTGTCCTCGTTCGGCATCAGCGGCACCAACGCGCACACGATCCTGGAGCAGGCCCCCGAGCTCCCGGAGACCTCGGAGACGCCGGCGCGGCCCCTGCCGGTGGTTCCCCTGGTCGTCTCGGCCCGCACGCCGGAAGCGTTGCGGGAGCAGGCTTCCCGGCTCGCCCCGGTCATCGGCTCGGCGGAGCTGGCCGACGTCGGCTTCTCGCTCGCCACCTCGCGGACGCGGTTCGAGCACCGCGCGGTCTTGCTCGCCCCGGACGACGACGGCGCCCGCCGCGCGCTGTCCGCGCTGGCGCACGGCGAGGCGGTGGGCGGGCTGGTGCAGGACGTCGCCGAGCCCGGCCGCAAGCTCGCTTTCCTGTGCTCCGGCCAGGGTTCGCAGCGGCTCGGGATGGGCCGGGAGCTCGCGGCCGCGTTCCCGGTGTTCGCCGATGCGCTCGACGACGTCCTGGCGCGGTTCGACGCGCCGGTCCGCGAAGTGCTCTGGGGCGACGACGCCGAGGCGCTGGCGCAGACGCAGTACGCGCAGGCCGCGCTGTTCGCCTTCGAGGTCGCGCTGGTCCGGTTGCTGGAGTCCTGGGGCGTGCGCCCGGACCACGTCGCCGGGCACTCGCTCGGCGAGGTCGTCGCGGCGCACGTCGCCGGCGTCCTGTCCCTCGGCGACGCCTGCACGCTGGTGGCCGCACGCGGCCGGCTGATGCAGGCCCTGCCGCCCGGCGGGGCGATGGTGTCGCTGCGCGCGACCGAAGCAGAAGTGCGCCCCCTGCTGACCGATGGGGTTTCGCTCGCCGCCGTCAACGGCCCCGCGTCGGTGGTCGTCTCCGGCGCCGAAGACGAAGTGCTGGCGATCGCGGAGAAGTTCGAGAAGGCGAAGCGGCTCAACGTGTCGCACGCGTTCCACTCGCCGCTGATGGACTCGATGCTCGACGAGTTCCGCGCCGTCGTGGCGGAACTGGAGTTCGCCGAGCCTGCCGTCGCGATCGCCGCCGCCGGGGACGTCACCTCGCCCGAGTACTGGGTGCGGCACGTGCGCGAGGCCGTCCGGTTCGCCGACGGCGTCACGACCCTGCGCGAAGCCGGCGTCACCGCGTTCCTGGAGATCGGGCCGGACGGCGTGCTTTCGGCGATGGCACTGGACTCCCTGCCCGCTGCCGCCGTGCTGGTCCCGGCGCAGCGCGCGGACCGCCCCGAAGCGCTCGCGCTGATCACGGCCGTGGCGCGGCTGCACGTGGCCGGGGTGGACGTCGGCTGGGGTGCCGTCTTCGGCGGCGGCGCCCGCGTCGACCTGCCGGTCTACCCCTTCCAACACCGGCGGTACTGGCCCGCCGGCGGCGCCGCCCGTGCCGGCAACGTCTCTTCCGCCGGCGTGGCGGCCGCCGGGCACCCGC
>NZ_JAAGNB010000291.1:0-235 GCF_010550475.1 Amycolatopsis sp. SID8362 | reverse complement strand
GATGGCCGCGCTGCGGCTGCGCGTCGACTCGCTCGCCCACCAGGTCGAGGGCGACGGCGCCACCTACCGCGCCACCGTGGCCGAGGTCGAACGCCTGGAGAAGCTCCTCGACGGACTGCTGGCGCTCGCGCTCGCCGAGAGCACCGCGACGCGCGTGGCGGCCGGCGGTGCCGACGAGGCGTGCGACCTCGCGTCCGTGCTGGCCGAGCGCGTCGACGCCTGGCGCCCGGCCGCC
>NZ_JAAGNB010001874.1:0-745 GCF_010550475.1 Amycolatopsis sp. SID8362 | reverse complement strand
CCGCGACCCGCCGCCGCGCCAGGGCCGCCGCGATCCGGTCCGAGCGCGAATCCGGGACCAGCGGCAGCCACAGGAAGTACGACGAGGGGTGCGTGACCAAGGGAAGCCCGGCGAGCACCTCGGCGGCGACCGCCTGCCGCCGCCGGGCGTCTTCGCGCTTGCGCGTTTCGAGGCGGTCGACCGTGCCGTCGTCGAGCCAGCGGCGGGCGAGTTCCGCGGTCAGCGCGGGCGTGTTCCACGTCGTGGCGCGGATGGTGCGTTCGAGCGACGGCACGAGCCCGTCCGGCGCGGCGACGAACCCGAACCGCAGGCCGGTCGCGACGTTCTTCGACAGCCCGGACACGTACACGGTGGCTTCGGGCGCCAGCGCCGCGAGCGGGGGCGGCGCGTCCTCGGCGAGGTAGGCGTAGGAAGCGTCCTCGATGATCGTCAGCCCGTGCGCGCGGGCGATCGAGACCAGCCGCGCGCGGCGGGCTTCGTCGAGCACCCAGCCCAGCGGGTTGTGCATCGTCGGCATCGCGTACACCCCGCGGACCCGGCGACGGCGGCACAGCCGCTCGAGCACGTCGAGGTCGGGCCCGCCCGCGGTCACCGGCAGCGGCGCCGGCTCCAGCCCGAGCGTGCGCGCGAGCACCCGGAACCCGGGGTAGGTGAGGGCGTCGACCGCGACGACGTCCCCCGGCCGGAACAAGGTCATGGCGGTGATCGCGAGCCCGTGCTGTGCCCCGTCGACGATCAGCACCCG
>NZ_JAAGNB010001816.1:0-238 GCF_010550475.1 Amycolatopsis sp. SID8362 | reverse complement strand
GTCCGGTCGCGGTCCGGGGCCTGGTCGAGGGCGGCCGTCCAGACGTCTTCGTCGAGGAGCCCGGTGAAGATTTCCGGTGCCGCGGCGGTGAACGCGGCGACGACGGCGGGATCGAACTGGCTGCCGGCGCGCGCTTCGGCCAGCGCGACGGCGGCGTCCGGCCCGCCGCGGCGCAGGTGCACCTCGGCGACTTCGGCGAGGTGCACCACGCGCATCTCGATCGGCAGCTGGTCGCCGC
>NZ_JAAGNB010001657.1:0-1172 GCF_010550475.1 Amycolatopsis sp. SID8362 | reverse complement strand
CGAAGACGTCGCGATCCCGCTGCCGGTCCGTGATGTCACCGGCGCGAACCTAGCCGACGAGGTGTCGGAAACGGCCCGGACGGTGTTCGAGCTGGAGAACGAGATCCCGCTGCGCGCCGAGCTGCTGCGGATCGGCGCCCGGGAACACGTGCTGGTGCTGGTGTTCCACCACATCGCCTCCGACGGCTGGTCGACCGCGCCGCTGTGGCGGGACCTCGCCACGGCGTACACCGCGCGCCAGGCCGGAGAAGCTCCACAGTGGACGCCGCTGCCGGTGCAGTACGCGGACTACACGCTGTGGCAACGGGACGTCCTCGGCGAGCCCGTGATCGAGCCGCAGCTGGCGTACTGGCGCGAAGCGCTCGCCGGGCTGCCCGAACGCATCGAGCTGCCGACCGACCGGCCGCACCCGGCGGAAGCGTCCTACCGCGGCGAGCAGTTCGCCTTCGGCTGGGACGCGCGCCTCCACAGTGGACTCGTCGACCTGGCCCGCGCCTGCGGGGCCAGCGTGTTCATGGTCGTGCACGCCGGGCTCACCGCGGTGCTCACCCGGCTCGGCGCGGGCACCGACGTCCCGATCGGCACGTCCATCGCCGGGCGCACCGACCAGGCGCTCGACGACCTCGTCGGGTTCTTCGTCAACACCCTGGTGCTGCGCGTCGACACCGGCGGCGACCCGACGTTCCGCGACCTCGTGGCCCGCGTGCGGGACCGCAGCCTCGACGCCTACGCCCACCAGGACGTCCCGTTCGAGCGGCTGGTGGAGGCGCTGAACCCGGCGCGGTCGCTGGCGTACCACCCGCTGTTCCAGACGATGCTCGCGTGGCAGAACAACGCCGTCGCCGACCTGACCCTGCCGGGCCTGACCGTCGCGGAGGAGCCGGTCCGCACCGGAACTTCGCGCGCCGACCTGGTGTTCTTCGTCGGGGAAAACCCGGGCGCCGGGATCCGCGGCACCGCCGAGTACAACAGCGACGTCTTCGACCGCGCGAGCGTCGAGGCGATCCTGGCCCGGCTGCGGACGCTGCTGACCGCCGTCGTCGCGGACCCGGACACCCGGATCGGCGCCGTCGACCTGCTCACCGACGCCGAGCACGACCGGCTCGCCCCCGCGCCGGCGACCCCGCTGCCCGCGGAGACGGCGGCCGAGCTGTTCGCCGCGCAGGTGGCCC
>NZ_JAAGNB010000961.1:0-248 GCF_010550475.1 Amycolatopsis sp. SID8362 | reverse complement strand
GGCGAGCAGCCCGACCGCGACCAGCGTCCGCGGCTGGATCAGCCAGCTCAGCCCGTCGGCGATCCGTCCCGGCAGGTAGACGACGGCGACGAGCAGCAGCATCGCGGCGAGGAACGCCAGGTAGAGGCTCATCGGCGCGCGCAGCACGAACCGGCAGGCGGTGGTGACGCCGGGACGGCGGCCGAGCCGGGCCAGCGGGGCGGCGAAGAGCCCGAGCAGGCCCAGCTGGACCAGGCCGAGGAGCAGCA
>NZ_JAAGNB010000679.1:0-3437 GCF_010550475.1 Amycolatopsis sp. SID8362 | reverse complement strand
CACCACCGCCACGACGAGCGACGGCGGACTGGCCGCACGGCTGCAGCCGCTGCCCGCGGCCGAGCGCGACCGGCGGCTCCTGGAGCTGGTCCGCGACCACGTCGCCGCGGTGCTCGGGCACGACACCGCCGACGAGATCGAGCCCGGCCGCTCGTTCGCCGAACTCGGCTTCGACTCCTTGACCGCCGTCGAGCTGCGTAACCGTCTCGGAGCCGCGACCGGTTTGCGGCTGCCCGCGACGCTGGTGTTCGACCACCCGGCCCCGGCGGCGCTCGTGGCGCTGCTGCGGACCGAGCTGTTCGGCGGCGCCGCGGAACCGTCCACTCAGGTCGTGACCGCGCCGACGGACGACGACCCGGTCGTCATCGTCGCGATGAGCTGCCGCTACCCGGGTTCCGTTGCCTCGCCCGAGGACCTCTGGTCTCTTGTGGACGGCGGCGTCGACGCGATCACGCCGTTCCCCGCCGACCGCGGCTGGGACCTCGACGGGCTGTACCACCCGGAACCCGGCACCCCAGGCCGCATCTACACGCGCAGCGGTGGTTTCGTGACCGGCGCCGACCGCTTCGACCCGGAGCTGTTCGAGATCGCGCCGCGCGAGGCGCTGACCATGGACCCGCAGCAGCGCCTCCTGCTCGAAGCGACCTGGGAGGCGTTCGAACGCGCCGGCATCGACCCGACGTCGGCGCGCGGCAGCCGCACCGGCGTGTTCGTCGGCGCGGCGACGTCCGGCTACGGCGCGGGCGCGGCGACCGACGGCCTCGAAGGGCACCTGATGACCGGCGGGACGTCGTCGGTGGCGTCGGGCCGGTTGTCGTACGTGTTCGGGCTGGAAGGTCCGTCGCTGACGGTGGACACGGCGTGTTCGTCGTCGCTGGTGGCGTTGCACCTGGCGGTGCAGGCGCTGCGGCGCGGCGAATGCGATCTGGCGCTCGCGGGTGGCGTGACGGTCATGCCGTCCCCCGGCGTCCTGCTCGCCTTCAGCCAGCAACGCGGCTTGGCCGAGGACGGCCGGGTGAAGGCGTTCGCCGAGGGCGCGGACGGCACGAGCATGGCCGAGGGCGTCGGCTTGCTGCTGGTGGAACGCCTGTCGGATGCGCGGCGCAACGGTCACGAAGTCCTCGCCGTGGTGCGGGGTTCGGCGGTGAACTCCGACGGCGCGTCGAACGGCCTGACCGCGCCGAACGGCCCGTCGCAGCAACGGGTCATCCGTGCCGCGCTCGCGGATGCCGGGCTCTCGGCGTCCGAAGTGGACGCGGTGGAAGCGCACGGCACCGGGACGAAGCTGGGCGACCCGATCGAGGCGCAGGCGTTGCTGGCGACCTATGGCCAGGACCGCGCGACGCCGTTGTACCTGGGTTCGGTGAAGTCGAACCTCGGCCACACCCAGGCCGCCGCCGGGGTCGCCGGGATCATCAAGATGGTGATGGCGATGCGCCACGGCGTTCTCCCGCGGACGTTGCACGTCGACGCGCCGTCGTCCCATGTGGACTGGACGGCGGGTGCGGTCGAGCTGCTGACCGAGTCGCGCGAGTGGGCATCGGACCGGCCGCTGCGGGCTGGTGTTTCGTCGTTCGGCATCTCCGGCACCAACGCGCACACGATTCTCGAGCAGGCACCCGACGTGGTCGTGGCGGAGCGCGAGCCGGTTTCCGGCCCGGTGCCGTGGGTGTTGTCGGCGAAGACCCCGGCGGCGTTGCGGGCGCAAGCCGCCCGGCTGCACGAGTTCCTCGACGAGGCGGAGCCCGCGGACGTCGCGCTGAGCCTGGCCACGACCCGGGCCGACCTCGGGCACCGGGCCGCGGTCGTCGGTGAGACCGGCGCCGAACTCCTCGCCGGGCTGGCCGCGATCGCCGACGGCGACCCGGGCGCGCTCACCGGCAGCGGCAACCCGGGCCGCCTGGCCGTGCTCTTCACCGGACAGGGCGCCCAGCGTGCGGGAATGGGCCGCGAGCTGTACGCGCGCTTCCCGGTGTTCGCCGCGGCTTTCGACGAGGTCGCCGCGCTGCTGGACATCGACCGGCCGCTGGCCGAAGTGATCGAATCGGACCTGCTCGACCGCACCGGCTACGCCCAGCCCGCGATCTTCGCCCTCGAAGTCGCGCTGTTCCGGCTCGTCGAATCCTGGGGCGTCCGGCCGGATTTCGTGGCCGGGCACTCGATCGGCGAACTCGCCGCCGCGCACGTCGCCGGCGTGCTCTCGCTGCCCGACGCGTGCGCGCTGGTCTCCGCCCGCGCGAGCCTGATGCAGGCGCTGCCCGAGGGTGGCGCGATGGTCGCGATCGGCGCGCCCGAGGCCGACGTCCGGGCCGAGCTGCCCGGCGAAGGTGTCGGCATCGCGGCGGTCAACGGTCCTCGGAGCACGGTGATCTCGGGTGACGAGACCGCCGTGCTCGCCGTCGCCGCGGAGTTCGCGGGACGCGGGGTCAAGACCAAGCGGCTGCGCGTCAGCCATGCCTTCCATTCGCCGCTGATGGACCCGATGCTCGACGAGTTCCGCGCGGTCGCCGAGTCCCTGGAGCACCGCCCCGCGACGATACCGGTGATCTCGAATGTGAGCGGTGCTCTCGCGGAGCCGTACACCGCGGAGTACTGGGTGCGGCACGTGCGGGAAGCCGTCCGGTTCGGCGACGCGGTGCGGACCCTCGTCGAGCAGGGCGCGAGCACGTTCCTCGAACTCGGCCCCGACGGCGTGCTGTCCGCGATGGCTGCCGAGAGCACTGATCTCCTTTCGGTGCCGACGCTCCGGGCCGGCGAGGACGAATCGAGAGCAGTGCTCACCGCGTTCGCCCGGCTGCGCGTCACCGGCTTCCCGCTCGACGTCGCCGCGGTGCTCGACGGCGCCCGGCGGACCACGTTGCCGACCTACGCCTTCCAGCGGTCGCGGTTCTGGCTCGAACCCGCGCCGCAGGCGGAAGGGGACAGCCGGTTCTGGGCGGCGGTCGACGCGGGCGACCTCGCCCTCGACGACCAGGCCATGGCGGCGCTCGACCGCTGGCGGTCGTCGTCCACTGTGGACAACTGGCGCTACCGCGTCACCTGGCGCCCGCTGGCCGAGACCACCGGACGGCTGACCGGCCGCTGGCTCGTCCTCGGCGCGGACGGCCCCGCCCGCGAAGTGGCGCAAGCGCTGGCCGCGCACGGCGCCGAGCCGGTGACCGAGTCCGGTCCCAGTGACCGGGCCGCGCTGACGACGCTGCTGCGTGAGCACGCCGACGTCGAAGGAGTCGTGTCGCTGCTGGCCGTCGACGCCGACGCGGAAGCCGGGCTCGCCGCCAACCTGGTGCTGACCCAGGCGTTCGCCGACTCCGGCGTCCCGGCCCGCCTGTGGTGCCTCACCCGGGGCGCGGTCAAGGACGTGACCCGGCCCGGCCAGGCGACGACCTGGGGCTTCGGCCGGATCGCGGCCCTGGAGCTGCCGTCCGGCTGGGGTGGCC
>NZ_JAAGNB010000290.1:0-8870 GCF_010550475.1 Amycolatopsis sp. SID8362 | reverse complement strand
CGATGACCAGCCAGTTCGCCGCGAGGCCGAGCACCAGCGAGCCCGCGACCAGCACGAAGTGCGCGAACCCGCCGTCCAGGCCGGTCAGGCGGAGCAGGCCCGCGCCGGCCGCGCCGGTCAGGGAGGCCAGGCCGAAGGAGACCGCCATCGCCAGCCCGACGCCGACGAGCACCAGGACGTCGGTGACGATGCCGCGCAGCAGGGGGCGCTGGGTGCGTTCCTGGCCGAGCATCGCGGTGACGGCGTTGCGGACGTTGCTGATCCAGCTCCAGCCCGAGTACGCGGCGACGGCCAGCGCGAGCAGCCCGATCCGGCCGCGCTCGCCGACCACGGTGTGCACGACGTTCGTGGCCTGGCCCGCGAGTTCCGGCGGCAGCGAGCTGCCGATCACGCGGTCGAGCTCGGCGGCCAGGAGGCGGTCACCGGCCAGCACGAAGCCGGTCACCGAGACCGCGACCATGATCAGCGGGACGAGCGCGAGCAGGCTGAAGAAGGTCACGGCGGCGGCGTAGTGGTCGCCGTCGCGCTCCCGGTACCGGGCCAGCGTCGCCCCGGCTCGCCGGAAGCCCCTCTTCACCGCTCCTCGCACCACCGGCCGACCCTCTCATCCGCGCGTGTCCTTCGCAGTCCGGATCCGGCGGGAGCCACACGTCAGCCGGGCACCACCGTGCCCCGCACGTCGCCGAACCCGATCCGCGTGCCGCCGGGGCCGGGCGCGGTCGCGCTGATCACCACCTCGTCGCCGTCCTCCAAGAACGCGCGGGTCTGACCACCCGGCAGCTCGAACGGTTCCCGCCCGCCCCAGGACAGTTCGAGGAACGAGCCGCGCTGGTCGCGCTCCGGGCCGGTCACCGTGCCCGACGCGTAGAGGTCGCCGGTGCGCAGGTGCGCGCCGTTCACGGTCAGGTGCGCCAGCTGCTGCGGAGCCGTCCAGTAGTGCGAAGCGAACGGCGGGCTCGAGACCAGGTGGCCGTTGAGCCGGATCTCCAGGGCCAGGTCCAGGCCCCACTTTTCGCCGGTCCGCAGGTATTCGAACGGCTCCGGGTCCTGCGGCGGGCCGTCGACGCGGGCGTGCTCGAGCGCGGCCAGCGGGACGATCCACGGCGACACCGACGTCGCGAACGACTTGCCGAGGAAGGGGCCCAGCGGCTCGTACTCCCACGCCTGGATGTCGCGCGCCGACCAGTCGTTGACCAGGCAGACGCCGAACACGTGGTCCGCGAAGTCCGCGGTGGGCACCGGGGTGCCCGGAGTGGACGGCACGCCGACGACGAACCCGACCTCCGCCTCGATGTCCAGCCGCTGCGAGGGGCCGAACGACGGCGTGTCGGCGTTGCGCGGCTTGCGCTGCCCGTGCGGGCGGACGACCGGGGTGCCCGATGCCACCACCGTGCCGGCCCGGCCGTGGTAGGCGATCGGCAGGTGCTTCCAGTTCGGCGCCAGCTCGGTGACGTCGGGCCGGAAGATCCGGGTGGCGTTGAGGGCGTGCTGCTCGCTGGAGTAGAAGTCGACGTAGTCGGCGACCTCGAACGCCAGGTGGGTGCTGACCTCGTTCAGCGGCACCAAAAGAGGACGCAGCCGGTCGGCGTACCGGGGCTCGGTCAGCCACTCCCGGACGCTGTCCCGGACCTCCCGCCAGGTGCCCGGACCGGCGGCCAGCAGCGGGTTGAGCACCCCGGCGGTGAGCAGCGGGGCGAACGCCGCCGCGGTCTCGGCCGCCGCGGCGGTCAGGTCGAGGACCTGGTCGCCGACGGGCACGCCGACGCGGCGCTCGGGCGCCCCGGCCGCCGAGAACACGCCGTAGGGCAGGTTGTCCAGGCCGAACGGCGTGTCGCCGGGGAGTTCGAGCCAGGTCACGAGCCCTCCCCGGCCCGGGTGGCCACCCAGTCCGCCACCACCGTGGCCAGCACCGGCAGGGGCAGCGTGCCGCTGCCCAGCACCGTGTCGTGGAACTCGCGGATGTCGAACCGGTCGCCCAGCGCCTCCTCCGCTTCGGCCCGCAGGCGCTCGATTTCCAGGCGGCCCACCATGTAGCTGAGGGCCTGGCCGGGGTGACCGGCGTAGCGGTCGATCTCCGCCTCGATCTCGATCTGCGCCATCGGGGTGTTCTCCCGCAGGAAGTCCACCGCGCGCTGCCGGCTCCAGCCCAGCGCGTGCAGGCCGGTGTCGACCACCAGCCTCGCGGCGCGCATCGAATCCTGGGTCAGCAGCCCGAACCGCGAGACGTCGTCGGAGTACAGGCCCATCTCGTCGGCCAGCCGCTCGGCGTACAGGCCCCAGCCTTCGACGTAGGCGTTGAACATGCAGATCCGGCGCAGCAGCGGCACTCCGGTCACCTGCTGCGCGAGCGTCAGCTGGAAGTGGTGCCCCGGCACGGCTTCGTGGAACGCGACGGCCTCGCTCAGCGTCCGCTGCCGCTGGTCCGCCTCGGTCGTGTTGGCGTAGTACGTACCCGGCCGCGAACCGTCCAGCGACGGGTCGATGTAGTAGGCGATCGAGCCGCTTTCGGCCTCGGCCGGGGGCACCGGCGCGACCTGGCAACGCTGCTCCGGGACCCGCAGGAACCATTGCGGCGCCACGGCTTCCGCCCGGGCGATCGTCCGGCGGGCCGCCTCCAGCAGCTCCTCCCCGTCCCGCCAGCGCAACGCTGGGTCGGTGCGGATCCGCTCGAAGATCTCGGCGAGCTCGGTGGTGCCGAAGACCTTCGCGCCCAGCTCCCGGTACTCCCCCGCCAGCCGCTCGATGATCGCCAGCCCGGTGTCGTGCAGTTCCTGGGCCGTGCGTTCGGTCGTCGTCTCGGCGCGGATCAGCGCCGCGTACCGCTCCGGGCCGCCCGGCAGGTCGCCCAGGCCCGGGGACGTCTCCGGGCGCGCGACCGGGACGACCTCGCAGGCCAGGAAGTCGCGGTACCGCTCGTAGGCGGGCCGCACCACTTCGGCGAGCAGCCGGTCGCGCTCCGCTTCGAGCCCGTGGACCGGGACCTTCAGCGGGTCTTCGTCCGGGGCGCCGAGGTAGCGCTCGACGTACCCGATGCCGATGCGCGCCAGGAACTCCGGCGGCACGAGGCCCTCGGCCAGCGCCGCGCGCTGCCGCTCGATCAGCTGGTCCAGGTACGTGCCGATGGCCGCGAGCCGGCTCAGGTAGCCGCGGGCCTTGGGCTCGTCGTCGAGCACCGACTGCGGCAGCTCGACCAGCAGCATCAGCGCCGGCGCGGCCAGGCCGTCGCTCACCGCGATGTCCGCCCGGCCCGAGTCGAGCAGGTCGATCTCGGTGCGCGCCTGCCAGATCACCACGTCCCGGGTGACGCGCTCGGCCGGGGCCAGCGCCGCCGCGTCGAGCGCTTCGGCCCGCGCGATGAGCCCGGCGAGCCCGGCGCGGTACCGCCCGGCCGCTTCGGCGGTCTGGTCGGCGAGCTTGTCGTGGGTGCCCGGCAGGCCGTAGAGCGACGGGATCAGCGGCTGCGCCTCGAACATCAGCTCCAGGCACTCGTCGGCGAGCCGGTCGGGCGTGTCGCCGTACCCCGCCACCCAGTCGGCGACGACGCCGGCCAGCACCGGCAGCGGGAGCGTCCCGCTGCCGAGCACGACGTCGTGGAACTCACGGATGTCGAAGCGGTCGCCCAGCGCCGCTTCGGCTTCGGCCCGCAACCGCTGGATCTCCAGGCGCCCCACCATGTAGCCGAGCGCCTGGCCCGGGTTGGCGGCGTACCGGTCGATCTCGGCCTCGATCTCCAGGCGCGCCATCGGGGTGTGCTCGACCAGGTAGTCGACCGCCTGCTGCCGGCTCCAGCCGAGCGCGTGCAGCCCGGTGTCGACCACCAGCCGGCCGGCGCGCATCGAATCCTGGGTCAGCATGCCCAGCCGCGAGACGTCGTCGGAGTACAGCCCCATTTCGTCGGCCAGCCGCTCGGCGTAGAGCCCCCAGCCCTCGGCGTAGGCGTTCACGTGCGCGATCCGGCGCAGCAGCGGCAGATCCGTGAGGCCCTGGGCGAGGCACAGCTGGAAGTGGTGCCCCGGCACGGCTTCGTGGAACGCCACGGCCTCGCTGGTGAACCGCGGCCGCTTCTCGGCTTCGTGGGTGTTCGCGTAGTAGACGCCCGGACGCGTCCCGTCGAGCGACGGCTGGAGGTAGTACGCGATCGTGCCGCTGGCCGCCTCCGCCTCGGGCACCGGCGCCACCCCGCACTGCTGCTCGGGGACGCGCGAGAACCATTGCGGGGCAACGGCTTCCGCGCGCGTGATGGCGGCGCGGGCCCCGGCCAGCAGCTCCTCGCCGTCCCGCCAGCGCAACGCCGGGTCGGTGCGGATCCGGTCGAAGATCTCGGCGAGCTCGGTGGTGCCGAAGATCTTCGCGCCGAGTTCGCGGTACTCCGCCCCGAGCTTTTCGATCAGCGCCAGCCCGGTTTCGTGCAGCTCCCGCGCGGTGCGGTCGGTGGTCGTTTCGACGCGGATCAGCGCCGCGTACCGCTCCGGGCCGCCCGGCAGGTCCCCGATGCCCGGCGACGTCTCCGGCCGCGCGACCGGCGCGACCTCGTCCGCCAGGAACGCCCGGTATCGCTCGTAAGCCGGGTGGACGACCTCGGCGAGCAGCCGGTCGCGCTCGGCCTCGAAGCCTTCGAGCGCGTACGCCGGTGTCACCCGCAACGGGTCGCTCTCCGGCGCGGCGAGGTAGCGCTCGACGTAGCCGATGCCGATGCGCACCAGGAACTCCGGCGGCACGAGGCCCTCGCCCAAGGCGGCGCGCTGCCGGGTGATCACGGCGTCGAGGTAGCCGCCGACACCGGCGAGCCGGCTCAGGTAACCGCGGACCTTCACCTCGTCGTCCAGCACCGTTTGCGGCAGGAAGAGCAGCAGCTGCAGCGCGGGCGCGCCGAGGCCGTCGCTGACCGCGATGTCGCCGCGGCGCGAGTCGATCTCGTCGATTTCCGTGCGCGCCTGGGAAATGACGACCTCGCGGGTGACCCGCTCGGCGGCCGGCAGACCCGCGGGGTCGAGCGCCTCGGCCCGCGCGGCGATCGCCGAGTACCCGGCCCGGAAGCGGTCTTCCGCGCCCGGGTCGGGCAGCTTGTCGTGCTCGCCCGGCAGCCCGAACACCGACGGGTAGAGCGGCTGGCGCTCGAAGTTGAGCGCCACCAGGTCGTCGGCGAGCCTGCCGGGCGTGTCGCACTGGCCCGCCACCCAGTCCGTGACCACCTTGGCCAGCGCGGACATCGGCAGCATGCCGTGGCCGAGCACGACCTCGTGGAAGCCGCGGATGTCGAACCGCTCCCCCAGCGCCGCTTCGGCGTCCGCCCGCAGCCGCTGGATCTCCAGCCGGCCCACCATGTACCCGAGCGCCTGCCCGGGCCAGGCGATGTACCGGTCGATCTCGGCCTCGATCTCCAGCTGCGCCATCGGCGTGTGCTCGACGAGGAAGTCGATCGCCTGCTGCCGGCTCCAGCCCAGCGCGTGCAGGCCGGTGTCGACCACCAGCCGGCCGGCGCGCATCGAGTCCTGCGTCAACATGCCCAGCCGCGAGACGTCGTCGGAGTACAGGCCCATCTCGTCGGCCAGCCGCTCGGCGTACAGGCCCCAGCCCTCGGCGTAGGCGTTGAACATGCCGATCCGGCGCAGCAGCGGCAGGTCGCGCAGCTCCTGGGCCAGGCTGAGCTGGAAGTGGTGGCCCGGCACGGCTTCGTGGAACGCGATGGCCTCGCTGGTGAACCGCGGCCGCTTGTCCGCTTCGTGGGTGTTCGCGTAGTAGGTGCCCGGGCGGGTGCCGTCGAGTGCCGGCGGGAGGTAGTACGCGATCGTGCCGCTCGCCGCGTCGGCCTCCGGGACCGGCGCGACCTCGCACTTCTCCGCCGGGAGGTGCGAGAACCAGCGCGGGGCGACGGCTTCGGCACGGGCGATGGCGTCGCGCGCCGCGGACAGCAGCTCGTCACCGTCGCGCCAGCGCAGGGCCGGGTCGGTGCGCAGCCGCTCGAAGATCTCCGCGAGTTCGGTGGTGCCGAAGACCTTCGCGCCCAGCTCGCGGTACTCCGCCCCGAGCTTTTCGATCAGCGCCAGCCCGGTTTCGTGCAGCTCCTCCGCGGTGCGCTCGGTCGTCGTCTCCGCGCGGATCAGCGCCGCGTACCGCTCCGCACCGCCTGGGACGTGGCTGATCCCCGGCGCGGTGTCGGGGCGCCCGACCGGCTCGACCTCCGTACGCAGGAAGTCGCGGTAGCGCGCGTACGCCGGGCGGACGACCTCGGCGAGCAGCCGGTCGCGGTCGGCTTCGAAGTTCTCGACGGCCGCCGTCGTGGCCACCTTGAGCGGATCCCGGTCCGGCGCGGCGAGGTAGCGGTCGATGTACTCGGCGCCGACGCGGGCGAGGTACGCCGGCGGCACGAGCCCCTCGGCGAGGCTCTCGCGCTGCCGTTCGGTCAGCGTCGCCAGGAACGGCTCGACCGCGGCGAGCCGGGCCAGGTAGCCGCGCGCCTTCTTCTCGTCGTCCAGCTTGTAGTACGGCAGGTACATCAGCAGTTCGAGCGCGGGCGCGGTGAGCCCGTCGCTGACCGCCATGTCGGCCGAGCGCGCGCCCAGCCTGTCGGCCTCCACCTCGGCGGCGGCGATGACGACCTCGCGCGTGACGGCTTCCTCCGGCGACAGGCCGTCGGTGGGCAGCGCCCGCGCGCGGTCCGCGAGCCCGGTGTAGGCGGCCCGGAAGCGTTCCTTCGCGGCGCGGGTCTGGTCGGCCAGGCGGTCGTGGTCGCCGGGCAGGCCCAGCACCGACGGGGTCAGCGGCTCCTGCTCGAACGTCAGCTCGACCAGCTCGCCCGCCAGGCCGTCGACGGTGTCGCCGTGCCCGGCCACCCACTCGTCGACGACCGAGGCCAGCACCGACAGCGGCAGCGGACCGCCGGCCAGGACCAGGTCGTGGAACGCGCGGACGTCGAACCGCGAGCCGAGCCGCTCCCCGGCGCGGGCGCGGTTCCGCTGGATCTCCAGCCGCCCCACCATGTACGCCAGCGCCTGGCCCGGCCACGCGATGTAGCGGTCGACCTCGGACTCGATCTCGGGCAGCGCCTCCGGGGTGTGTTCGAGCAGGTAGTCGATCGCCTGCTGCCGGCTCCAGCCCAGCGCGTGCAGCCCGGTGTCGACGACCAGCCGGCCCGCCCGCAGCGAGTCGCCTGCCAGCATGCCGAGGCGGGCGATGTCGTCGGAGTAGAGCCCCATCTCCTCGGCGAGGCGCTCGCTGTAGAGCCCCCAGCCCTCGATGTAGGCGGAGAAGCCGCCGATGCGGCGCAGCAGCGGCAGTTCGGTGAGCCCCTGCGCGATGGTGAGCTGGAAGTGGTGCCCCGGCACGGCTTCGTGGAACGCGGTCGTCTCCGCCATGTGCCGGAGCCGCTCGGTGGCCTGGTGGGTGTTCGCGAAGTAGATGCCGGGCCGGGAACCGTCCGCCGCCGGGCGCAGGTAGTACGCCGCGGGCGCGCCGGGCGCGACCTCCGCCGGCACCGCTTCGACCGTGCACTGCTGCTCGGGGATCCGGCCGAACCACTTCGGCGCCTCGGCGGCCGCACGGGCGACGGCCGTGCGGGCGGTGTCCAGCAGGTCGTCGGCGCTGCCCCAGCGCAGCGCCGGGTCGGTGCGCAGGCGCTCGAAGATCTCGGCGAGGTCGTCGGTGCCGAACACCTTCTGGCCCAGCTCGCGGTACTCGGCGGCGAGCGAGTCGATGACGTCGAGCCCGATCCGGTGCAGCTCCTCGGGCGTGTGCTGGGTCGTCGTGTGCAGCCGCGCCAGGCGCGCGTACGTCTCTTCGCCGCCGGGCAGCCACGACAGGCCGGGCCGGTCTTCGGGCCGCCCGTGCGGCTTCACCTCGTCGGCGAGGAACGCGCGGTACTCCGCGAAGGCCGGGCGCACGACGTCGGCGAGCAGCTCCTCGCGGCGCCGTTCGAACTCCTCGTCCGGCGCCGGCTGGCGGCGCAGCGGGTCGTTCGCCGGCTCGGCGAGGTAGCGGTCGAGGTGCGCGACCGCGGCGTCGACCAGGTGGGCCACCGGCACCAGGCCGTCGGCGATGCCCTCGGCGTGCCGCCGGGCGGACTGGCGGAGGAACTCCGGGATGGCGGCGAGCCGCCCGAGCTGTGCTTCGGCCGTCTCGCCCGCGGTCACGGTGGTCATCGGCAGGGCCAGCAGCAGGCCGGCCGCCGGGCCGATGGAGAGGTCGGTGACGGTGAACTCGGCCATCCGGCTGTCGGCCGACGCGATGCGGTTCTCGGCCGTGGAGATCAGCACCTCGCGGGTGACCCGGTCCTCGGCCGAGAGGCCTTCGGCCGGGATCGCGCGGGCACGCTCGGCGAACTCCGCCAACCGGGCCCGGAAGGCGCGCTCGGCCTCGGCGGACTGGTCCGGCAGACCGGGTTCCGCCGGGCGGATGCCCATGAGCGCGGGCGTCAGCGGATCGGCGGCGAACAGCGCCTCGACGAACTCGTCGGCGAGTTCGGTGACCGCGGTCATGGGCAGGACCCCCCAGCTTTCGTTCGGTGTCTCGTCCGCGACCCTAACGGAGATCACCGACAGAAACGGCGCGCATTTCGCCGGGGGCGGACAGCCTTCGGCACGGCCTCGCGGGCGAGGCGGTAGCGTTCCGGGAGTGGCCGTGACCGATCCCGTGGATACCCGCCTGCTCGCCGCGCTCGCCGACCTCGGCAAGACCGCGGTGCACGAGCTCGCGGCCAAGGTCGGCATGGATCCCCGCGAGGTCGCCTACCGGCTGGTCGCCCTCTCCGGCAGCGGGCTGCCGCTGCTCGTCGGCGTCGAGAGCGACCCGCAGGGGTTGCGCGCGGCCATCGCGGGCGCCCCGCCGTCGTGGGCGAACCGGCCGCCGCAGCAGCAGTACCCGGCGCCGCCGTC
>NZ_JAAGNB010000054.1:0-567 GCF_010550475.1 Amycolatopsis sp. SID8362 | reverse complement strand
CCGCTGCGGCTCGTGGGCTGGTCGTTCGGGGCCGCGGTGGCGGCCGAGATGGCGCTGCTCGCAGCCGGCCGCGGCACCGACGTCCGCGCGCTCACGCTGCTCGATCCGCCACCGCTCGCGC
This sequence comes from Amycolatopsis sp. SID8362, assembly GCF_010550475.1. NCBI lineage: Bacteria > Bacillati > Actinomycetota > Actinomycetes > Pseudonocardiales > Pseudonocardiaceae > Amycolatopsis > Amycolatopsis sp. SID8362. Next base: position 446 of record NZ_JAAGNB010000054.1, on the reverse strand, counting down.
CCGGCGAACGAGCCGACCCCGCGGTGCCCGCCGGTCTGCTCGCGGCCGTTCTGCCCGGGTGGAGCACCGAACGGGTGCGTACCGAACTGGACCGGCTGCCGGCCGGGCCGGCCCGCGACCGCGCGCAGGACCTGCTGTCGGCGTACCCGTCCGGTGCGGACGACCCGGTGCTGCTCGACCGCGTGACGGCCTTGCTGCACAACCAGGCAGCGCTCGAGAACTGGGTTCCCCGCGGTGGGCTGGCCCACGTGACGATCGTGCTGTCGGCCGCGACCGCTGCGCGGTGGACCGACCTCGCCGGGTGGCAGCGGCTGGCCGAGTCGGTCGACGTCCGGACGGTGCCCGGAGACCACACCTCGATGTTGCGCGACGCCGGAGCCGAGCGCGTCGCGTCGATGCTCGACCAGGAGGACCTCGCGTGAGCCACGCGCCGGAGATCATCCACA
>NZ_JAAGNB010001873.1:0-209 GCF_010550475.1 Amycolatopsis sp. SID8362 | reverse complement strand
CTCAGCGTCGGCTTGGTCGGCGGCGGGGACCCGTTGCGGGCCGGTGTCGGCCCGGCGGCCATTCCGGGAGTCTGCGGTCGGGATCCGCTGGGCGCCCGTGTCCGCTCGGCGACCCCCGCGGGGCGTCGCGGTCTCGGACGGCACCCGCTGCGCCCCGGTCCGGCGGGCGGGATCCGGCCGGCGAGGCCCCTCAGGTGGGGTGCGGCGGG
>NZ_JAAGNB010001815.1:0-240 GCF_010550475.1 Amycolatopsis sp. SID8362 | reverse complement strand
CCGCGCGGCGGCGTACGTCGGACTGGCGAACCTGGCCCGGTACGAAGGCGACCTGGCCGCGGCCCGGTCGCTGAACGAGCGCGCGCTGGCGGAGTGCCCCGGCGGGTCCTTCGCGGCGGAATCGGTCCGCGCGGGCGCGATGATCTCGCTGGGCTGGCTGGCGGTGGCGGAAGGCCGCCCGGCGGAGGCGGTCCGGCTGCACCGGGAAGCGCTGTTGACGGGACACCGGTGGCACGCGGG
>NZ_JAAGNB010001656.1:0-233 GCF_010550475.1 Amycolatopsis sp. SID8362 | reverse complement strand
TCGACGGCGAACAGCGCGGGCTGGGTGTACCCGGTCTCGTCGAGCAACGCCGCGTCGTCGCCGAAGAGCACTTCGCGCAGCTCGTCGCCGAACTGGTCGGCAACGGCGTCGAGGGCCGCGGCGAACACCGGGAAGCGACCGTACAGCTCCCGTCCCATGCCGAGGCGCTGGGCGCCCTGGCCGGCGAACAGCACGGCCAGCCGAGCGCGCCCGGACGCGGCCCGCGGCGGCGG
>NZ_JAAGNB010001209.1:0-226 GCF_010550475.1 Amycolatopsis sp. SID8362 | reverse complement strand
CGAGTGCCCGGCGACGTGGTCCGGGCGCACGCCCCAGGACTCCAGCAGCCGGGCCAGCGCGACTTCGAGGGCGAACAGCGCGGGCTGCGCCCAGCCGGTCCGGTCCAGCAGCTCCGCGTCGTCCCCGAAGACGACGTCGCGCAGCGGGCGGTCGAGGTCGACGTCGAGGTGCGCGAACACCGCGTCCAGTGCCTCGGCGAACACCGGGAAGCGCGCGTAGAGCTCC
>NZ_JAAGNB010000960.1:0-254 GCF_010550475.1 Amycolatopsis sp. SID8362 | reverse complement strand
ACGGCCAGTTCCAGCAGCGCGGTGCCGGGCACCACGACCGTGCCCCGGATCGTGTGCTCAGCGAGCCACGGGTGGGTCGGCAGCGAAAGCCGGCCGGTGAACAGGAACCCGTCGGCGTCGGCGAGTTCGACGGCCGCGCCGAGCAGCGGGTGGCCGGCCGGGCCCAGGCCAGCGGCGCGCACGTCCCCTCCACGGCCGGGAGTGGCTTCCGGCCAAAAGCGCTGCCGCTGGAAGGCGTAGGTGGGCAGGTCGAC
>NZ_JAAGNB010000289.1:0-254 GCF_010550475.1 Amycolatopsis sp. SID8362 | reverse complement strand
GCACGGCCGAGGTCTTCGACACGGCCACGGGTTACTGGGTGCTGCTGGGCAGCCTGCTCCCCCACGGCCGGGCGTCACTGGTGTGCGCGGCGGCGTCGGCGCACCGGATCCTGGCGATCGGCGGGAGCGCGAACACCTACGGCAGCGTCGTCACGATCCCGGACGTGCTGTCGCTGAAGCTGCCCTGACCGCGAACCGCCGCAGCCCCGGAGTTCCCGCCCCGACGGCCACCACCGCCGCCACGCACAGGACGC
>NZ_JAAGNB010001872.1:0-228 GCF_010550475.1 Amycolatopsis sp. SID8362 | reverse complement strand
GGCCAGCGTGCCGGTCATGCCGCCGTCCGGGGTCCAGGCGCCCCAGGCCAGCGACTGGGCCGGCCGCCCCTCGGCCCGCCGCTGCCGGGCGAGCGCGTCGAGGAAGGCGTTGGCCGCGGCGTAGTTGCCCTGCCCGGGCCCGCCGAAGGTGCCCGACATCGAGGAGTACAGCACGAACGCGGCCAGGTCGAGCCCGGCGGTCAGCTCGTGCAGGTGCCACGCGGCGTC
>NZ_JAAGNB010001814.1:0-243 GCF_010550475.1 Amycolatopsis sp. SID8362 | reverse complement strand
AAGGTCGACGCGGCGTGGCACCTGCACGAACTCGCGCCCGAGCTGTCCGCGTTCGTCGTGTTCACGTCGGTGTTCGGCGTGCTCGGCAACGGCGGCCAGGGTGCCTACACCGCCGCCAACGCGGCCCTCGACGACCTCGTCCGCACCCGCGCCGCCGCCGGGCTGCCGGCTCGCGCGATCGCCTGGGGACCGTGGGCGCGGGAAAGCGGCATGACCGGCACGCTGTCCGAAGCCGCCCTGCGG
>NZ_JAAGNB010001712.1:0-232 GCF_010550475.1 Amycolatopsis sp. SID8362 | reverse complement strand
GTTCCCGGCGTCAGCCGGACCAGCGCGCTCCAGCCGCCGTCGACCTCCGCGACGCCGAAGCGGTTGCCCGCGCGGTCGACGTGCTGGCGGACCTTCACCGGCCCGGCCACCGACAGCAGCGGATCCGGGCTGTCGCGGCGGGTGTCGTGGCGCCGGAGGCGGAACGCCGTCCAGGTCAGCGCCCACCCGGCCAGGTGCCGCCCGGCGAACCGCACGGACGTCAGCAGCACGA
>NZ_JAAGNB010001655.1:0-246 GCF_010550475.1 Amycolatopsis sp. SID8362 | reverse complement strand
CGCTCCGCGGCGAGCACGGCGGCACGGCGGCGAGCGGCGGCGCCGCGAGCGGGGGCCGGGAGGGTTCGGGAGTGACTTCGACACTGATCACGGTCACGCCCCCGACCATCGGCCACGGAGGCTCACGGCCGGTGAGGACGAGGTAACGCGACTCCGACACCGCGCCTAATTCTTGACGCTCACCTCACAGGTGCCGGAAAAGTCCCGTTCAGGAGCAAGCGCCCCAAGGTGGCCTTGGTTGCGTCT
>NZ_JAAGNB010001208.1:0-203 GCF_010550475.1 Amycolatopsis sp. SID8362 | reverse complement strand
CGGCCGGTGCGCGACGACGATCGGGCCCTCCGCGCCGGCCAGCAGCTCCTCGAGCTGGTCGGGGCCGAGCCGGTCGGCGTCGTCGACGAGCACGGCGTCGACGCCCGCTTCCCGGTAGCAGCGGTCGAGCGCGGCGAGCAGCACGCTCTTGCCGTACCCGCCGGGGGCGACGACGGCGAGCCGCAGTGGTTCGGCGGGTGCGG
>NZ_JAAGNB010000959.1:0-302 GCF_010550475.1 Amycolatopsis sp. SID8362 | reverse complement strand
TGCCGCTGGCGCTGCGGATCGCGGCCGCGAACATCGCGACCGGCCCGGACACCACGGTCGCCGCGATGGCCGCCGACCTCGCCAAGGGCGACCGGCTCAAGCAGCTCGTCGTGGACGGGTCCGACGAAAGCGCCGTGACGCGGGCGTTCGCCGTCTCCTACGAAGCGCTCGCCCCGGAGCTGCGGCGGCTGTTCCGGCTGCTCGGCTTGGCGTCGTGCCCCGATTTCACCGCCCGGGGCGCCGCCGCGCTCACCGGCGACCCGGTCGACACGGTGACGCGGCAGCTCCGGCTGCTCGCCGCG
>NZ_JAAGNB010000678.1:0-3070 GCF_010550475.1 Amycolatopsis sp. SID8362 | reverse complement strand
GGCAGGCGTTCCGCGACCTCGGCTTCGACTCGCTCACCGCGGTCGAGCTGCGCAACCGGATCGGCGCCGAAACCGGCCTGCGGCTGCCCCCGACGCTGGTGTTCAGCTACCCGGACGCGACCGCGCTCGCCACGCACCTGCAGGCCGAGCTGCACGTCGAGCCCGACCTCGCCGCCGTGCTCGCGGCGATCCCGGTGGACCGGCTGCGGGAAGCCGGGCTGCTCGACGCCCTGCTGCGGCTGGCCGGCCCGGACGCCGGGCCCGCCGAACCCGCCGAAGCCTCGATCGACGCCATGGACGTGGACGACCTCGTCTCCCTGGCCCTCGATCTTCCCTGACCAGAACGAAACCGCGGAGACCGACCACCATGGCCACAGCACCGGACAAGATCGTCGAAGCCCTGCGCGCGTCGCTCAAGGAGAGCGACCGGCTGCGGGAACTCAACCGGCGGCTCGAAGCGGCGGCGGGCGAGCCGATCGCCGTCATCGGGATGAGCTGCCGCTACCCCGGCGGCGCCGGGTCCCCCGAGGAACTCTGGGACCTCGTCGCGCGTGGCGGCGACGCCGTCACCGGCTTCCCCGCCCGCCGCGGCTGGGACATCGAGGGGCTCTACGACCCGGACCCGGACGAGCCGGGCAAGGTCTACACCCGCGAGGGCGGGTTCCTGCACGACGCCGACCACTTCGACCCGGCGTTCTTCGGCATCAGCCCGCGTGACGCCCTTGCCATCGACCCGCAGCAGCGGCTGCTGCTGGAGGTGTCGCACGAGGCGTTCGAGCGGGCCGGGCTGACCGCGGACGCGGTGCGCGGCAGCCGCACCGGCGTGTTCGCCGGCGTGATGTACAACGACTACGCGGGTCGGATGTACCAGGTCCCGGACGGTTTCGAGGGCCTGCTCGGCAACGGCAGCGCGGGCAGTGTCGCCTCCGGGCGGCTGGCCTACACCTTCGGCCTGGAAGGGCCCGCCGTCACCGTCGACACGGCGTGCTCGTCGTCGCTGGTTGCCGTCCACCTGGCCGCGCAGGCCCTGCGGCAGGGAGATTGCAGCCTGGCGCTCGCCGGGGGCGTGGCCGTGATGGCGACGCCGTCCGCGCTGATCGAGTTCAGCCGGCAGCGGGCGCTCGCGCCGGACGGCCGCTGCAAGGCGTTCGCGGCCGCCGCCGACGGCACCAGCTGGGCCGAGGGCGCCGGAGTCCTTTTGCTGGAACGGCTTTCCGATGCCGAACGCCTCGGCCACCCGATCCTCGCAGTGGTCCGCGGGACCGCGGTGAACCAGGACGGCGCGTCCAACGGCATGACCGCGCCCAACGGCCTGGCCCAGCAGCGCGTGATCCGGGCGGCGCTGGCCAACGCGGGGCTGAGCGCGTCCGAAGTGGACGCCGTCGAAGCCCACGGTACGGGGACGTCCCTGGGTGACCCGATCGAAGCCGAGGCGCTGCTGGCGACGTACGGGCAGGACCGGGAGCGGCCGCTGTGGCTGGGATCGCTGAAGTCCAACATCGGGCACACGCAGGCCGCCGCCGGGGTCGGCGGGATGATCAAGATGATCCAGGCGATGCGGCACGGCGTGCTGCCGAAGACGTTGCACGTCGACGCGCCTTCGCCGCACGTCGACTGGGCGTCCGGGGCGGTCGAGCTGCTCACCGAGCCGGTGGCGTGGCCGGAGACGGGTGCCGCCCGGCGGGCGGGGGTCTCGTCGTTCGGGGTGAGCGGCACAAACGCGCACGTCATCCTGGAAGCGCCCGAGCGCCCCAATGTGGCCTTCGGTGCGTCAGACGCACCCAAGGCGGCCTTCGGTGCGCAAGACGCAACCAAGGCCGCCTTGGGGCGCTTGGTCCCGTGGGTGCTCTCCGCCCGGAGTGAACCCGCGCTGCGGGCGCAGGCGCGGAACTTGCTTGGCCTGGTGGACGAGAACCCGGCGGCGGTCGGGGCCGCGCTCGTGAAGACGCGGCAGGTGTACGAGCACCGGGCCGTCGTCGCCGGGGATCTGCGGGCCGGGCTGACCGCGCTGGCCGAGCAGGGCGTCGGCGCCGAGGTCGCGCGCGGGACGCGGCGGGCCGTGTTCGTCTTCCCCGGGCAGGGTTCGCAGTGGGCCGGGATGGGGCGTGAGCTGCTCGAATCGTCGCCGGTGTTCGCCGCGCGGATGGCCGAGTGCGCGGCCGCCCTCAAGCCGTTCGTGGATTGGGATCTGTTCGACGTCCTCGACGGTGACCTGGAACGCGTCGACGTCGTGCAGCCCGCGCTGTGGGCCGTGATGGTGTCGCTCGCCGACGTCTGGCGCTCCCACGGGGTCGAGCCCGTGGCCGTGATCGGGCACTCCCAGGGGGAGATCGCCGCCGCGGTGGTCGCGGGTGGACTGTCGCTTGAGGACGGTGCGCGGGTCGTCGCGTTGCGGAGCAAGGCGATCCTGCGGCTGTCGGGTCTCGGTGGCATGGTGTCGCTCACCGTTCCCGTGGAGCGCGCGCGAGAGCTGATCGAGCCGTGGGGCGAGCGGCTTTCGATCGCCGCGGTCAACGGGCCGTCCTCGGTGGTCGTCTCCGGCGACGCCGCCGCCCTCGACGAGCTGCTCACCCGGGATCTCCCGGCCAAGCGGATCGCCGTGGACTACGCGTCCCACTCCGCGCACGTCGAGGCCATCGAGGCCGAGCTGCTCGATGTGCTGGGCCCGATCCGCCCGCGTGCCGGCCGGATCCCGTTCCACTCGACCGTCACCGGCGAGCTGCTCGACACCGCCGCGCTCGACGCCGCCTACTGGTACCGGAACCTGCGCCGGACCGTCCACTTCGACCGGACCGTGCGCGGCTTCGGCGGCAAGCCCGTGTTCGTCGAGTGCAGCCCGCACCCGGTGCTCGTCCCCGGCCTCGACGAAGCCGCCGTCGGCACCCTCCGGCGCGGCGACGGCGGCCGCGCCCGGCTGCTCACCTCGCTCGGCACCGCCTTCGGCCACGGCGTCGACGTCGACTGGGCCCGCGAGCTCGACGGCGTCGACGCGACCGGCGTCGAACTGCCCACCTACCCGTTCCAGCGCACGCCGTTCTGGCTCGACGCGCCCGCCGTGACCGGCGACGTC
>NZ_JAAGNB010000623.1:0-210 GCF_010550475.1 Amycolatopsis sp. SID8362 | reverse complement strand
CGACGAACCCCGTGCTGGCCGTCGCGCGCGGGCTGGCGGACGGCGCCCGCCACGCCTGGCGCGCCCCCAGCGTCACGGCCGGGTTCCTGGCGCTGTTCGCGCACCGGGCGTCGTTCGGGGTGTCGCTGCTGGTCACCGTGCTGCTGATGCGGAACTACTTCACCGACCACGGGCTCTTCCGCGCCGGGCTGCCCGGGCTGGGGCAGATGG
>NZ_JAAGNB010000387.1:0-982 GCF_010550475.1 Amycolatopsis sp. SID8362 | reverse complement strand
GCCGCAGGGCCAGCCGGTCCGGCGGGGTCTGGGCGATCACCGTGACCAGCAGTTCCACGCACGGCGCCCGCCGGTTGAGGTTGTCCACGATGTAGGCGTAGACGCGCTCGTAGCCGGGGTCCAGCTCGGGCGCGGCCACCAGCAGCAGCGCGTCCTGCTCGTCCCGGGACAGGCCGTACCGGGTCGCGAGGGCGTCCAGCGGGAGCGTGACGCCGCGCGCCGCGGCCAGCCGCCGCAGGTGCTGCTCGGACTCCGGGGCCTGCCGGGCCGGGGACGGCGGCTCGGTCATCCCCTCGGCGAAGGCGTCCACGCGGTCGAGCAGCGCGTCGACCTGCTCGTCGGTCACGCAGAACGGGGTCAGGTCCGGGCGCGTCAGCACCGCCGCGGCTTCGGCCTGCCGGGCGACGGCGCCGCGCAGCGCGTGGTGCAGTTCCGCCAGGCGTACCCGGAGGTGCTCGACCGCGGGCCCGTTCACGTCAGCCACCGGAGAAGGTCAGGGTCCGGCCGCCCAGCCAGACCACGTCGGGTACGTCGGTGAGCGCGCCGCCCCGCCACAGGTCCGTGTGGCGGCGCCCCAAGGGGAGCTTCACGCGCACCGCGTCCCGGGTGAACCGGACCGTGGCTTCCAGGTCGGCGAACGTCGTCAAGGCCCGCACCGGCGAGTCCCCTTCCCACAGCTGCCAGGCGATCATGCCCAGCGCGAGCGACGCCGCCAGCGAGACGCTGTGCTCCAGGGCGCGGTCCGCCGCCAGCGGCACGGCCCGGTGCTCGACGAACAGGACCCGGACCAGCTCGTCCAGGCGCTCGGCGGAAAACCGCGCGGCCAGGCGGGGTTCGACGCCGCCGGTCGTCCACAGTGGAGTTTTCCACCGCACGCGCGTCAGCGGGTCGTCGCGCAGCGGGCGCGCGTCGGTGAGGAACCGGACGCCGCCCGCGGCCAGGTCGCGCAGGGCCGACGGCGGGAGCGCGCCGTCGCGGACGA
>NZ_JAAGNB010000288.1:0-958 GCF_010550475.1 Amycolatopsis sp. SID8362 | reverse complement strand
CGAAAGTCGGGACTAGTGATCCGGCACCTCCTGGTGGAAGGGGTGTCGCTCAACGGATAAAAGGTACCCCGGGGATAACAGGCTGATCTTGCCCAAGAGTCCATATCGACGGCATGGTTTGGCACCTCGATGTCGGCTCGTCGCATCCTGGGGCCGGAGTAGGTCCCAAGGGTTGGGCTGTTCGCCCATTAAAGCGGCACGCGAGCTGGGTTTAGAACGTCGTGAGACAGTTCGGTCCCTATCCGCCGCGCGCGTAGGATACTTGAGGAAGGCTGTCCCTAGTACGAGAGGACCGGGACGGACGAACCTCTGGTGTGCCAGTTGTTCTGCCAAGGGCATGGCTGGTTGGCCACGTTCGGAAGGGATAACCGCTGAAGGCATCTAAGCGGGAAGCCTGTTCCAAGATGAGGTATCCCACCCTTTGTGGGTTAAGGCTCCCAATAGACCATTGGGTTGATAGGCCAGATATGGAAGCACAGTAATGTGTTGTTGAGTTGACTGGTACTAATAGGCCGAGGACTTGTCTACGAAGATGTTGCGCATCCACTCTACGGTTCTGAAACACCACGCTGGTGACGGTGTGTGTTGTTTCGGAGTGTTTCGGTGGTTATAGCGTCAGGGAAACGCCCGGTCCCATTCCGAACCCGGAAGCTAAGCCTGACAGCGCCGATGGTACTGCAACCGAAGGGTTGTGGGAGAGTAGGACACCGCCGAACTTACCTTCCGTACGGCCCGTTAGGATAGCCAGTTGGCTGCCCTAGCGGGCCGTACGCGTATGTCCAGAACAAGATTTTTCCACGGCAGGAGGCCAGGTGTCCGAGTTCGGTCGACGAGACTCAGCGGATGATGGGTCCGGCCGATCGGCACGCCGGGACGAAGGCTCCCGGGACCGGTCGGACGCACCCCGGGGAGACCGGCGCGGTGCGCGCCAGGACCGCGGCGGCCGCGACGGCGGACA
>NZ_JAAGNB010000233.1:0-212 GCF_010550475.1 Amycolatopsis sp. SID8362 | reverse complement strand
GGCGGGCACGCCCGCCCGCGCGTCGACCTGGCCGGCGCCGCCGTCGACGTGCAGCGCGGACTGGAGCGCGTCGCTGTAGACCCAGTGGCCGGCCTGGACGTACTCCAGGTCCGACGGCATCGGCGCCCGGCCGGCGACGGCCACCCCGATCAGCGCGAGGCACCCGGCGACCAGGAACGCGAGCACCAGCCGGGTGCGCGCGGCGGCGCCGA
>NZ_JAAGNB010001871.1:0-228 GCF_010550475.1 Amycolatopsis sp. SID8362 | reverse complement strand
CACGCGCTGGCCGCGGAGTGCTTCGCGGTCAGCGGCGGCAACCCGCTGCTGGCCACCGCTTTGGTGCAGGACACCAGGGCGGCGGGCGCGGGCGGGGTCGTCGCCGGGGCCGCCTACCGGCACGCGGTGCTCAGCTGCCTGCACTCCAGCGAGCCGCGGGCGCTCGAACTCGCCAGGGCGCTCGCCGTCCTCGGCGACGGCGAGCAGTCGCCGATCGCGCTGGCGGGC
>NZ_JAAGNB010001813.1:0-248 GCF_010550475.1 Amycolatopsis sp. SID8362 | reverse complement strand
CGCCGGACGCCGTTGCGGTACTGCCAGGCGAACCCGCGCAGGTAGCTGACGCACTCCTCGGGCGTCAGCTCGAAGTGGTGGTCGCGGGCGTGGTTGACCGCATACCGCAGGTGTCGTTCGAGCAGGTCGGGCGGCTCGACGCCGAACTCCTCGACCAGCGCGGGCAGCGCCTCGGCGACCGCGGGACCGGCTTCCGGCGCGGGCTCCTCGATCCGCGGCCCGCGTTCGCCGGTCGCGCCCAGCTCGGC
>NZ_JAAGNB010001711.1:0-252 GCF_010550475.1 Amycolatopsis sp. SID8362 | reverse complement strand
GCGGCGGCGTCGCCGTCCAGGCCCGCGTCGAAGCCGCCGACGAGGACGGCCGCCGCACGGTGACCGTCCACTCGCGACCGAACGACGACGCCGACTGGACCCAGCACGCCGAAGGGGTCCTGGCGACCGGTGCCGAGCCGGGCACGAGCCTGACCGCGTGGCCGCCGTCCGGCGCGGAACCCCTGCCGGTCGACGGCCACTACGACACCCTCGCCGGTCACGGCTACCGCTACGGCCCGGCGTTCCAGGGCC
>NZ_JAAGNB010001654.1:0-246 GCF_010550475.1 Amycolatopsis sp. SID8362 | reverse complement strand
GGTGGGCGCGGGCAACGCCCCGGCCGCCGCCATCGCCGAGCGCGCCGTGGCGGAGTTCTCGCCGGCCGCGATGGTGTTCGTCGGCGTCGCGGGCGGCCTCCGCGACTGGACCAGGCTCGGCGACGTCGTCGTGGCGACCAAGGTCTACGGCTACCACGGCGGCCGCAGCACGGACGACGGCATGCGGAGCCGCCCGCAGGCGTGGGCGCCGTCGCACCGGCTGCTGGAGCTCGCCCGGTCGGTCGG
>NZ_JAAGNB010001207.1:0-207 GCF_010550475.1 Amycolatopsis sp. SID8362 | reverse complement strand
AGCAGGCCTGGGCCGCGGGCCTGCCCGGCGCGCCCCGCCCCGCCGACTCCGCGACCCCGGGTGACGAACCGGCCGGCGACGCCGAAGCCACCCGGGAAGCGATCCGCGCCGGGATGCCGGTCATCCCCGGGGCCGTCCTGCGCGACGGCGACTTCACCGCCCGGGTCGGCTCGCTCGTCCGGACCGCCGACGGCCGCTACGAGGTCC
>NZ_JAAGNB010001154.1:0-2281 GCF_010550475.1 Amycolatopsis sp. SID8362 | reverse complement strand
CGCCAGACCGCCTTCAGCCCCTGGAACACCGGCCCGTACTCGAACCCGCGCTCGGCCGCGCGCCCGTAGACGTCGTCGAGCGGCACCGGCTCGGCGTCCGCCGGGGGCCACAACGCGAGACCCGCCACGGGGACGACGTCGCCCGGTGCGGCGAACCCGGCGGCGTGCCGCGTCCACTCGCCGAGCAGGTCGTCTTCCGGCCGGGAGTGCAGCGTGAGGGCCCGGCGGCCGTCGTCCCCGGCCGCGCCGACGGTGAGCCGGAGCAGCACCGCGCCGTCTGACGGCAGCACGAGCGGGGCTTCGAGCGCCAGCTCTTCCACTTCCGCGCAGCCGGCTTCCGCGGCGGCGTGCAGCGCGAGTTCGACGAACGCCGTGCCCACGAGCAGGACCGTGCCGTGCACGGCATGCTCGGTCAGCCACGGGTGCGACCGCGCTGAAAGCCGTCCGGTGAACAGGAATCCGCCGTCGTCGGGCAGCTCGACGGCCGCCCCGAGGAGCGGGTGGCCCGCCGCCGCCAGCCCCGCCGAACCGAGGTCCGCGACGGCGGCGGTGGCCGGGAGCCAGTAGTGGTCGCCGTCGAACGGGTAGGTCGGCAGCGGGACCGTGTGCGCGCCCTCGAACGCCGTCGCCCAGTCGGCGAGCACGCCGCGCACGAACGCCTCGGCGATCGACCGCAGCATCCGCGGGCGGCCGCCGTCGTCGCGGCGGAGCGAACCGACCGCCACGACCTCGCGGCCCGCGTCCTCCGCCGTCTCCTGCACGGCGGTGGCCAGCACTGGGTGCGGGCTGCACTCGACGAAGACGCCGTGGCCGTCGGCCAGCAGCTTGCGGGTGGCCTGCTCGAACTCGACGGTCTGGCGGAGGTTGCAGTACCAGTAGCCGGCGTCGAGCTGGGTGGGGTCGGCCGGGCGGCCGGTGACGGTCGAGTAGAACGGCAGCTCCCCCGCCCGCGGCCGCACCGGCGCGAGGACTTCGAGCAGCCGTTCCTCGATGGCTTCGACCTGCTCGGAGTGCGACGCGTAGTCGACCGGGATCCGCCGGGCGCGGACGCCGTCGGCTTCGCACCCGGCCAGCAGCCGCTCGAGCGCGTCGGCCGGCCCGGAGACGACGACGGAGTTCGCCCCGTTGGCGGCGGCGATCGCCAGCCCGGTGCCCTCGATCCGCGCGGTCACCGCGGCGACCGGCTGCGCCACCGACACCATGCCGCCCCCGCCGGCCAGGCGCAGCAGCTCCCGGCTGCGCACCGCGACGACCATGGCGGCGTCCTCAAGGGACAGTGCACCGGCGACGCACGCCGCCGCGATCTCGCCCTGGCTGTGCCCGAGCACGGCCGCCGGTTCGACGCCGTGGGCGCGCCACACCGCGGCCAGTGAGACCATCACCGCCCACAGCGCGGGCTGCACGACGTCGACGCGCTGCAACGCGGCTTCGTCGGACAGGACGTCGAAGAGCTTCCAGTCCACATGGGACGCGAGAGCGTCCGCGCACTCGGCCATCCGGGCCGCGAACACCGGTTCGGTGTCGAGGAGTTCCTGCCCCATCCCGGCCCACTGCGAGCCCTGGCCGGGGAAGACGAACACGACCCCGCCCGCGCCGGACGGCGTCCCCTCGACGACGGCCGGGTCCGGTTCGCCCGCGGCCAGCGCGGCCAGCCCGCGCCGCAGCTCGTCCCCGTCCCCGAGGACGACGGCGCGGTGCTCCAGCACGGTCCGCGTGGTGGCCAGCGAGAACCCGACGTCCGCCGGGTCTCCCTCGATCCCGCTGAGCTGCGCCGCCCGGGCCCGCAGCGCGCTCCCGGTCTTGGCCGACAGCACCCACGGCACCACCCCCGCTGCCTGGCTCGGGGTGCGAGCGGGAGCCTCCGGTGCCTCCTCCAGGATCACGTGCGCGTTCGTGCCGCTCACCCCGAACGACGAGACCGCCGCCCGCCGCGGCCGCTCCCCCGCGGGCCAGGCGCGCGCCTCCGTGAGCAGCTCCACCTCGCCCGACGCCCAGTCGATGTGCGGCGACGGCTCGTCGACGTGCAGCGTCTTCGGCAGCACGCCGTGCCGCAGCGCCTCGACCATCTTGATGACACCCGCCACCCCGGACGCCGCCTGCGCGTGCCCGATGTTCGACTTGACGCTGCCCAGCCACAGCGGCGCGCCGGAGCGCGACTGGCCGTACGTCGCCAGCAGCGCCGACGCCTCGATCGGGTCGCCCAGCTCGGTGCCGGTGCCGTGCGCCTCGACGACGTCGATCTCGGCCGGCGTGAGCCGCGCGTCCGCGAGCGCCCGGCGGA
>NZ_JAAGNB010000958.1:0-872 GCF_010550475.1 Amycolatopsis sp. SID8362 | reverse complement strand
TGGCGGACGCCGGTGGCACGCTCGCCATCGCCGCGGTCAACGGCCCGCGCTCGGTGGTCCTCGCCGGCGACGAGGCCGCGGTGCTCGCCGCGGCCGCCCGGCTGGCGGCCGACGGGCACAAGTCCCGGCTCCTGCCGGTGAGCCACGCCTTCCACTCGCCGCTGATGGACCCGATGCTCGACGAGTTCCGCGCCGTGGTCGAAGGCCTGACCTTCGCCGAGCCGCGGATCCCGCTGGTGTCCACCGTGACCGGGGCGACGGCGACCGCCGAGCAGGTGTGCTCGCCGGAGTACTGGGTCCGCCACGTCCGCGAAGCCGTCCGGTTCGACGCCGGGATCACCGCGCTGGCCGCGGCCGGCGTGACCGCGTTCGTCGAGCTGGGGCCCGACGGCGTGCTTTCCGCGATGGCGCAGGAGAACCTGGGCGAGGGATCCGGCGCGATGCTGCTGCCCGCCCTGCGCCGGGACCGCTCCGAGGAGCAGGCGATCACGACCCTGCTCGGCCGGCTGCACGTCCACGGCGTTCCCGTCGCCTGGAAGGAGTTCTTCGCCGGCACCGGCGCGACCCGTGTCGACCTGCCGACCTACGCCTTCCAGCGGCAGCGGTACTGGCCGGAGCCCGCTGTGTCCACTGTGGACACTGGGGACTCCGCCGACGCGGAGTTCTGGACCGCCGTGGAGGCCGCCGACTTCGACGCGCTGGCCACCACGCTCGCCGTCGACGGCGACTCGCTCGGCGCGGTGCTGCCCGCCCTGTCGGAGTGGCGCCGCCGGCGCCGCGAGGAGTCGGTCGTCGACGGCTGGCGCTACCGGGTCACCTGGAAGCCGCTGACGGCCACCGCGCCCGCCGCGTCCGGGACGTGGCTCGTCGCC
>NZ_JAAGNB010000677.1:0-2815 GCF_010550475.1 Amycolatopsis sp. SID8362 | reverse complement strand
CCAGCCGACGCGGACGCCGGTGACGTGCAGGCGCGCGACCGCGTCGACGATCGCGGCCTGTTCGCCGCGGTCCTTGCGCAGCAACGGGACGAAGGCCGCCGGGTGGTCGGCGGCGCTGTCCCGCGCCATCGCGGACAGGACGCCGTCCGGGCCCAGCTCGACGAACGTCGCCACCCCGTCCGCCAGCAGCGCGCCGACGGCGTCGGCGAACCGGACCGCCTCACGCGCGTGCGTGACCCAGTACTCCGGCGACGAAAACTCGCCCGTCAGCGTCCCGGTCACCGTCGACACGACCGGGATCACCGGCTCGGCGAACTCCAGACCCTCGACCACCGCACGGAAATCGTCCAGCATCGGGTCCATCAAGGACGAATGGAACGCGTGGGACACCTTGAGCCGCTTGGACTTCTCGAACCCGGCGGCGATCTTCAGAACACGGTCCGCCACACCGGAAATCACCACCGACTCCGGCCCGTTCACCGCCGCGATCGACACACCGTCGACCAGCAACGGCCGCACCTCGGCCTCGGCCGCCCGCACCGACACCATCGCACCACCGGCCGGGAGCGCCTGCATGAGCCGCCCACGCGCCTCGACCAACGTGCACGCGTCCGCCAGCGACAACACGCCCGAGACGTGCGCGGCGGCGATCTCACCGATCGAGTGCCCCGCGAGGAAGTCGGGGCGCACGCCCCAGGAACGCACGAGGCGGAACAACGCCACCTCGACCGCGAACAACGCCGGCTGCGCGAACTCCGTCCGGTCGAGCACATCCGCGTCCGCACCGAACAACACCTCGCGCACCGGCGCGGCGAAGCGATCCAGCACCGCGTCCAGCGCCTCGGCGAAGACCGGGTACCGGGCCGCCAGCTCACGGCCCATGCCGAGCCGCTGGGCACCCTGACCGGCGAACAGGAAGGCGGTCTTCCCGGCGCGCCCGGCGACGCCGGTGACCGCGCCGGGCTCGCCGTCGGCGAACGCGCGCAGCCCGGCGCGCAGGTCCTCGCCGGTCTCCCCGGTGACGACCACGCGGTGGTCGAAGACGGACCGGGCCGACACCAGCGAGTGGCCGACGTCGAGCGGGTCGGCGTCCGCGCCGTGCGCCAGCAGCCGTTCGGCCTGCGCCCGCAGCGCTTCGGGCGTCTTGGCCGAGAGCACCCACGGGATGACGCCCGGGTCCGGGAGCCGCTCGGCTTCGGCCGGCGCCGCCGCGGGTGCCTGCTCGATGATCGTGTGCGCGTTGGTGCCGCTGATGCCGAACGACGAGATGCCGGCCCGGCGCGGACGGCCGGTCTCCGGCCACTCGCGCCCCTCGGTGAGCAGCTCGACCGCGCCCGCGGTCCAGTCGACGTGGGTCGACGGCGTGGTGACGTGCAGGGTCGGCGGGGCCACGCCGTGGCGCAGCGCCATCACCATCTTGATCACCCCGGCGACGCCGGCGGCGGCCTGGGTGTGGCCCAGGTTGGACTTGATCGAGCCGAGCAGCAGCGGCCGGTCGCGGTCCTGGCCGTACGCCGCGAGCAGCGCCTGTGCCTCGATCGGGTCGCCCAGCGTCGTGCCGGTGCCGTGCGCCTCGACGACGTCGACGTCCGAAGTGGACAGCCCGGCGCCGGCGAGGGCCTGCCGGATGACGCGCTGCTGCGACGGCCCGTTCGGGGCGGTCAGCCCGTTGGACGCGCCGTCCTGGTTGATCGCGGATCCCTTGACCACCGCGAGGACTTCGTGGCCGTTGCGCCGCGCGTCGGACAGCCGCTCCAGCACCAGCACGCCGGCGCCCTCGGACCAGCCGACGCCGTCGGCGTCGTCGGAGAACGACTTCGACCGGCCGTCGAGGGCGAGGCCGCGCTGCATCGAGGAGGCGATGAACGTGCCCGGCAGGGCCATCACGGTCACGCCGCCGGCCAGCGCCAGCGAGCACTCGCCGTTGCGCAGCGCCTGCGCCGCCCAGTGCAGGGCGACCAGCGAGGACGAGCACGCGGTGTCGATCGAGACGGCCGGGCCCTCGAGCCCGAAGTTGTAGGCGACGCGGCCGGAGGCGACGCTCGGCGCGCTGCCGTTGCCCTGGTAGATCTCCATGTCGGCGGTGCCGCCGAGGGTGCTGCCGTAGTCGCTGTACATCACGCCGACGAACACGCCGGTCTGGCTGCCGCGCAGCGAGAGCGGGTCGATACCGGCGGATTCGACGGCCTCCCAGGAGGTTTCGAGCAGGAGCCGCTGCTGGGCGTCGGTGCCCAGCGCTTCGCGCGGGCTCATCCCGAAGAACCCGGCGTCGAAGCCGGCGGCCTCGTGCAGGAACCCGCCTTCGCGGGCGTAGGAGGTGCCCGGGTGGTCCGGGTCGGGGTCGTAGAGGACGTCGAGGTCCCAGCCGCGGTCGGTGGGCATCCCGGAGATCGCGTCCCCGCCGGAGACGACCAGGCGCCACAGGTCCTCGGGCGAGGCGATCCCACCCGGGTAGCGGCAGCCCATGCCCACGATGACGATCGGGTCGTCGTCCGACGGCCGCAGCACGGGCGCCACCGGGGGCAGCGGCTCGTCCGAGCCCAGCAGTTCGGTGGACAGGAACCCGGCGAGCGCGGCGGGCGTCGGGTAGTCGAAGACGAGCGTGGCGGGCAGCCGCAGCCCGGTCGTGGCGTTGAGCGCGTTGCGCAGCTCGACCGAGGTCAGCGAGTCGAACCCGAGGTCCTTGAACGCGTGCTTGCCGTCGACGGCGTCGGCCGACGCGTAGCCGAGCACGGCCGCGACCTGCGACCGGACCAGCTCGTCGAGCACGTGCCCGCGCTCGTCGGGCGGCAGGCCGCGCAGGCGCAGCGCCAGC
>NZ_JAAGNB010000386.1:0-205 GCF_010550475.1 Amycolatopsis sp. SID8362 | reverse complement strand
ACCGCGGTCGAGCTGCGCAACCAGCTCAACGCGGTCACCGGGCTGCGCCTGCCCGCGACGCTGACCTTCGACTACCCGACACCGCAGGTGCTCGCCGAGTTCCTGCTCGCCGAGCTGATGGGCGCGCCGGAACCCGCCGCGCCGGCGCCGGGCCGGGCCGCGGTGGCCGACGACCCGATCGTCATCGTCGGCATGGGCTGCCGCT
>NZ_JAAGNB010000287.1:0-322 GCF_010550475.1 Amycolatopsis sp. SID8362 | reverse complement strand
GTTCGTGACCGCCGCGACCTGGCTCGCCCACTGCGACAGCGTCGCCGGGCCGGTGCTGCGGGCCTGCTGGGGAGACGTCTGCTGCTCGGCACCGCCCGCCACGGCGCCGCCGGCCGGGGCGACCGACCCCGGGCGGACGTCGGCGGCCTTGACCTGCAGAGCGGGGATTTCGGTGGTGAGCGGGCTCGCCTCGGGCGTCGCCGCGCGGGTGACGAGCCAGATGCCGCCGCCGGCCACGGCCAGCACGGCGAGGACCACGATCAGCCGGGTGAGCACCGCGGCGCTCCCGGAGCGCGGCGCCGGTGCCGGTGCGGCGGGGGCG
>NZ_JAAGNB010000232.1:0-238 GCF_010550475.1 Amycolatopsis sp. SID8362 | reverse complement strand
CGGCGGCTTGAGCCGGGCCGGTTCCGGCAACGTCACCAGCGTCATCGCGCACCCACCAGCCCGGTGTCCAGCCGCAGCCGCCCGTCGAGCAGCTCGATCCGGCGCGGCATGCCGGCGGCGATCTCCCGGTCGTGGGTGATCACGACGATCGTGGTGCCCTCCGCCGACAGCTCGCCGAGCAGCGCCAGCACGGACGCGCCGGTGCCGGTGTCGAGGTTGCCGGTCGGCTCGTCGGCCA
>NZ_JAAGNB010001870.1:0-238 GCF_010550475.1 Amycolatopsis sp. SID8362 | reverse complement strand
GCGCCGCCCTCGGCGACGACGACCCGGCGACGCTGCTCCCGCCCCTCGCCGCGGCCCGGCCGCACCTGACCGGTGAACACGCCGGGCTCGCGGAGCGGGTGGGGGAGATCGCGGAGCACACCGACCAGCTGCGCCGCGACGCCGCCGGCCACCGCCGGGCCCGCGACTGACGGCCGAGCACTTCCGTCACCTTCGCCGGCCCCCGGAGTGACGTGAATGACTCATTCATGTCGTCCGG
>NZ_JAAGNB010001812.1:0-303 GCF_010550475.1 Amycolatopsis sp. SID8362 | reverse complement strand
ACCCCGTTCCGCGTCGGCGGACGCCGCTTCGGCCGCGTCACGGGCTTGGCGCAGCTGGACGCCTTGCTCGCGAAGCCGTTTCAGGAGCTTCTCGACTTCGCCTTCGCGCTCGCCGCGAGCGTTCTCCGCGGCCCGTTGCGCCTCGGCCAGCTCCGCGCGGACCTGCGCGAGTTCGGCCTCGAGCCGCTGGTTGCGGGCCAGCGCGGCGTCGCGTTCGGCGCGGAGGGCGTTCTCCTCGGCGTTCTTGGCGACCAGCCGCACGCGCCCGGCGGCCCCGGACTCCCCGAGCAGGACGGCGGCGGC
>NZ_JAAGNB010001710.1:0-253 GCF_010550475.1 Amycolatopsis sp. SID8362 | reverse complement strand
GCTCGCAGTTGTCCAGCACCAGCAGGGCTTCCGCGCCGCCGAGCACCTCGATGGCCTGGTCGAGCGGGTCCAGCGGGCGGCGGATCTCGGGTTCGGTGCTGCGGATGTCGCGGATCTCCAGCGCGCCCAGCAGCGCGCCGCCGAGGTCTTCCGGGTCGCGGACGCCGGCCAGCGCGGCGAACCAGACGCGGCCGCGTTGCTGCGCCGGGTGCCGGGATGCCGCTTCGGTGGCCAGCCGCGTCTTGCCCGCGCC
>NZ_JAAGNB010001653.1:0-266 GCF_010550475.1 Amycolatopsis sp. SID8362 | reverse complement strand
GTCGGGCACGGGCTGGCGAAGGCGCAGCCCGCACCGGGCGTGCGGGACTACGCCGCCGTCCCGGCGGGGACCGCGCTGGCCGCCATGCTCGAGCTGGCCACGCAGGTGCAGGCCGCGCTCGGGCTCTACGGCCAGGAGACGGCGGTGATCCGCGACGGGACCCTGCACCTGGGCAAGTGGACCGAGGACGGCACCACGACCCCGCGGCTGGACGCCGAGCGGCCGATGGACGACGAAAGCGGCCTGCTCGCCATCGAACGCGGCGC
>NZ_JAAGNB010001262.1:0-203 GCF_010550475.1 Amycolatopsis sp. SID8362 | reverse complement strand
TGGCCTCGGCGAAGACTTCCAGCGGGCCCGAGACGTCGAGCAGCCGGACGCCGTCGTAGAGCACGACGAGGACGGGCCGGGTGCGCACGTCAGCCGTCGGCGGACCAGCCGCTCAGCCGGGTCAGCAGGCGCTCCAGCACCTGCGGGTCCGCGGCCACCGGGTCGCCGGAGACGGGCTCGTCGACCAGGGTCCGGCGGTCCTG
>NZ_JAAGNB010001105.1:0-23774 GCF_010550475.1 Amycolatopsis sp. SID8362 | reverse complement strand
CCGGGCGCGCCCGGCGTCGCGGTGCTGTCCGGCCACGCCGGCTTCGGCTACTCGGCCGGCGCGTTCGCCCGGCTGTCGGCCCTCCGCCCGGGAGCGTCGATCACGGTCCGCGACTTCGACGGGCACGAGTCCCGCTTCGCGGTCGTGCGGACGGCGCTGTTCCCGTCGAACGAGCCGGACGCCACGCTGGTCGCCCCCGAGGGCGCCGGGCCGCAGCTGCGCCTGATCACCAGCGACGGCGTGTACGACGGCGCGGGTTTCAGCGGAGCGCGGGTCGCGGTGTACGCGACCCCCGCTCCCCCGAGTTCCTAGCCGATCAGGTCGCGCAGCTGGGAAACCGCCGCCACGCGGGCCTCGCGGCCCGGCAGGAGGGGGTTCACCACCATCGTCGTCGCGCCGGCTTCCTTGAAGGCCGCCAGGCGTTCCTTCACGTAGCCCGCCGGGCCGACCAGGGAGATCGCGCGCAGCAGCTCGAGGGGGACGGCCGCCGCCGCTTCTTCCTTCTTGCCGTCGAGGTAGAGGTCCTGGATCAGCTTCGCCTCGGCCTCGTAGCCGTAGCGGCGCGCGAGGTCGTTGTAGAAGTTCTTGCCACGCGCGCCCATGCCGCCGATGTACAGCGCGAGGATCGGGCGCAGGTGGTCGAGCAGCGGCTCGACGTCGTCGCCGATGGCGAGGGCCACCGACACGTACGTGTCCAGCTCGCCCAGCTCCGGAGCGCGCTTCGCCTTGCCCTCGGCCAGCGCCGCGCCCCAGGCGTCGGCCGCCTTCTCCGGGTGGAAGAAGATCGGCTGCCAGCCTTCGGCGATTTCCGCGGTGAGCGCGACGTTCTTCGGGCCGAGCGAGGCCAGCAGCACCGGGATGCGCTCGCGCACGGGGTGGTTGATCAGCTTCAGCGGCTTGCCGAGCCCGGTCCCCTGCTCCGGCGGCAGCGGGATCGTATAGTGCTTGCCCTCGTGCACCACGCGCTCACGGCGCCACACCTGCCGGCACACCTCGACGATCTCGCGGGTACGCCCGAGCGGCGCGTCGTACTTCACGCCGTGAAAACCCTCGATGACCTGCGGCCCGGACGCGCCGAGCCCCAGGATGAACCGCCCGTCGGAGACGAAGTCGAGCCCGGCCGCGGTCATCGCCGTGAGCGTCGGCGTGCGCGTGTAGATCTGGAAGATCCCGGACGCCAGCTGGACGCGTTCGGTCTTGGCCGCGAGGTAGCCGAGCTGGCTGACGGCGTCGAACGAATACGCCTCCGGCACGAAGGCGACGTCGAGCCCCACCTTCTCCAGCTCGACGATGTCCGCGACGCTGTCGGCGAAGCCTCCGGCGTAGTTGATCGCGGTCCCGATCCGCATGTCCACCTCCATTGTGAGCAAGCGCTTAGTCGGATCCTACGGGATACCCCGGGACGGCTCCCTGCGCTGGGTCAGCCCCCCTGATCTCAGCAGGTGAAGGCCACTCGGCCGGGTGGCGGTGGTCACATGCCCGAGCAGGTGGTGCCCGCCCTGATCCCTCCGACGTCAGGTCGTCCCGCCACCGACCGAAGCAGCCTGGACCTACGCGATCGCTCCCATCGACCGGTCGGGCCGCGTCTTCGACCAGTCCATCGTCGACACCTTGGGCTGGACGCTCGACGACCGCCCGTCCCTCACGTCGGCGAAGACCAGGCTGCCCGACCGGTGTGCCGGCGATGAGGATCCACACCCACGCCGGGATCCCGCCGCCGCGCTCGGAGTGGAAAACGTCGTCGCCGGAGCTGCAGCGGCCGACGGGGTCACCAGGACCGCGCCCAATGGGGCGGACCCTGTCGTGCCGCTGACCGCGTATCCACGTCCGGCATGCCAGGCAGCAGATGGACAGGCCGTGTACGTGCCACCATTCAGGCGATCAGAGGCTCATCCAGCAGAACATGAGCTCCTCGGCTTCCCGAGCCCGCCGCGCGAGCCCGATCATGGACTCGATGAACGCTTCTGCGTCCGCGACATCGACGTTGCCACCGAGCTCTTCGATTTGTGCCCACTCGCGCGCCACGCGAGGCACATCGCCGGCTCGGGCCAGCACATCACGAACCGAAGTGCTCAGCTCAGAGACCCAGGGACCCTCGTAGTCAGGGTCCTGCTCCCGACCCGCCGGCCAAGCAAGACGGTCGGTCACCAGATCCGAGTTCCAGGGCACCTGCTGGATCGCCGCGATCATCATGCCCAGCACGACTCCCGGATCGACGCCCTTCGCGTCGATCCCGTCGAACACGTTACCCACCGGACTGCGCCCACCACCGGCATCCATCACCCGCCGCACGGCGTCGGCCCCGGATGCGCGGAAGTAGTCGAACAAAGGCATGACACCGATTATGCCGAAGCGGCACCTTCCACAGCGTGCCGACCTCGACTGGTAGCTCTTCGTCTACTCGCTGGGCGAGCGCGACTGTCAGCGGCCCACGTCCTGTCATGCCGCTTATCGATTGTTAACGAACACCACGTTCGCCAACCGCCGATGCGAGAACCTGTTCAACGTCCACGCTGCTGTCGGCCACCCAGCGACTGACAACGTGGTGGCCCCGCAGCGAGGCATGCGACAGGTGGAGAGCCCAGCGCGAAGCTGAGGGCAACGATCTGAAGAGGCGTCGAGTAGCGGCCAGACTTGATCAAGAGTAACGCCATAATGCGGTCGAAACTCGGCGATATCGATCATCGCAGGTGATCAGCATGTGCGTTCAGAATCCACGAACAAGTGCGGATCCAGGGTTCTTCTTGGCAAAGTCAAAAGCCGAATCAGTCTCAATTCAACCTCAGCGGGAACCAGCGAAATTCGGCTTACCGTCGTATCGTCGCGAATGACCCGACCCGCCCGTTCACATCCAGCAGGCAGACGTCATGGCCGGGAAAGAACTCTCCGCGACCAACGACACACCCAACTCGGCCGCCCACTCTCCGGTCAACGCGACTATTCCCTCCCTAACCACATAGAAATAAAAAGTAAATTCTCACAGGAATCTCGCTAGCCGCAAGGCGCGAAGTGCATCTCCATGCCAATTCCTTCAAGATCCGATATGGCTTTATATTCACACCCAACGCGGGCGTTCGCAGGTCTTGGAACACCGCGAAGTCAATCGCCCCGGGTTGTCGATTGTTCCTATCGAAGCCAATTTACAAATGGAGCAACGGCAGCAGCCCGTGGCCAAATAAGCCGCAGCGACTCGGCGAACTCGACAGAAATCGATTCCAACATGGCGAGCAACTTCGAGAGGTCAATAGTTTCAATATCTGGATCTGGAATCCAATTTGTGCGCGACACGCAAGAGACGTTCACGAAATCGCCATCCACCTCGAATCTCAAGCTTCTCTCAATCCCTTGACCATAGAGGTCAATCTCCGCCGGAAACCCAGACCTGATTCGCTCCAAAGCCTCGGGCAGCTGTTCCATGAATGTCGAGAGATCATATCGGACATCGACTGGCCATTCAGACTGGCCAAACCCGCCAATCTCAAAAACGCAGTCACTATCATCAAGTACCACACACAGATCCATGACTACAGATTCGAACTCCAGATCCGACGGGACCGCAGGCACCATTGAAGCAATGGTCGTAGGACGCTTGAGCATAATCTTTAGCGAAGTCGGCATCATTCCCCCAAGAAGATAGGATATGCCACCCCATAGACCGTCGCCTCGCCGCCGTCGCCGTCCCGCAGACGGTCGCCGGCCTGCAGGTTCACCGCCTCGACGAACGCGCCGCGGGTCACGTCGTAGAACGGGTGATGGAACGTGGGTCTGGACAGACCCGGCTGCCCAGACCGCCCACCGAGCGGTTGTGCGCCTTCGAGCGACCCTTGCCGTAGGACGCCACGTTGCACCACCGCCGTCGCCGTCAACCACGTCAAATAGGAACCACTACTTTACACCACTTCTTTGCCAACGACTTTTGCGATTCAGTTTCCAGCAGATCCACCAGTTCACCAACGGACTTGAGCGCCGTTTTCACACTGGACAGAAACTTCATGCTCCACTCCAGACCTTCACGTGGCGGACAACCACGCGAAGCGGCAGCGCGCCGCAGCTCTTCTTCGAGAACGTCGACGCTGCCGTCGAAGTGCGAGGCGAACCAAGCCAGTACCAGTTCCGGATCTCGAACTGGATCACCCTTCCGCGTGCCAAAGTATCTCATTGCAGCAACATGCGCCATCATTCGTCGATGAAGCACGTCTACTACATCCAGAACACCGCTGTTTTCAGCGATGTCCAGCGCTCGAACCAGAGCCTCCGACCATTCACGCGCATCCACAGCACCGACTTCCGCAGCGGCTAGACCAGTCGTGCACAACGAAACCAGCGTCAGCCACCAGGCTTTCCCGGCACCTAGGACGTCTTTTCGCTCCAGCAAACTCGCCACTTCGTCCACCGACTCGAAAGAGCCAAGAGACCACGCCGAAGGCAACTCCTCAGAACTGATCTCATTCACCCTCAAACACAGTAGAAAAATGGTCAATACCCGCCTGCGTAAAAGCTTGTTCACCGATCGGTAGCGTCTCGGCACCCGGCATGAAATGACCACTCTGATTTGTGATATGCACCGGGAAGCCGTCCAACACCCAACACAGCAGACGAAGTTAACTCAGATCACGAAGAGAATCCAAAATCAGCTCACGGTGCGATTGCAGCCCAGGCAAGTCAAGCGCGCCTGACAGGACATACCTCGCCCGTTCAGTCAGCGTTCGCTCATAGCGACCACACGACGTGATCAAATCTACACACGATGCACAAATTTGCGAAACTCCGGACACCTCTAGCAGTTCGCAAAAAAACGGAAAAGCAAGTGACACTTCATGCACACACTCTTCCACACTGACTGGTCCCAAACCTTGTTCCGAAGGTTTATGAACATACCCACCAGATATCTGAGCAAGAAGTTCGAGCGCATAAGCAAGAGACGGCTCAGACAGCCGAGAAAGCGCCTGGACTACCGAGGCTGCGACAGCTGTCGCAGCCTCGGTAAGGCAGCCGTCGAGTAATGCCACGTTGTCGATTCGCCAGTACGCCGCCTTTGCCGACTCCGTGTCGTTCGCCGCCACAAGCGCTCGTACAGCGTCCGGCAAAGTGGCCGAGTCCGCAAAGCTGCGCAAACCGGCCCAGTTATGCCTTGCCAGTTCAATTTCCATGCTCAACCTTACCAGCCAGTCAGACGGTACCTGATCACTTTGAACTCCACCCCAACACTCGCGGCCAAGAACTCTTCCTAGTAGAAACGAGCAAAAAATCTGACAGGAATTTTGTCCCTTGCGGCACAAAAGCCGATCTTCCGTATCTAGCCTCACAAACCATGCAAATATCAACTGAATCGCCAGTCCGAGGTCGAACCGCCGAGGTAGGGCGAATCCTACTCGCGTCACCGCCAAGCTGAGCAACAACGCACATTTCAGCGCATGCCCCCCTTAAACTTCCACCCGCAGCATACTGACCAGTCTCCACATTGTACCCAGCGGTAACCGTTGCCGGACGCTTGCTGTTCGAGGGTGCCGATCCTGCGGGGGCTGGTGGTGATGTGGCGGAGTGCGCGCCAGCGGCCGACGAGGAGCGCGAAGGCCCTTGACAGAAAAAGACTCGTCTACCGGAACCGGACGAGTGGTACACCTCCTTCGGATTCGCAATAATGTCGATTTCGTTTCCGCAGAAATGGTCAATGCCCGCCTGGCTGAGCACCGGATAACCCATGAGAAAGGAATTTCACGAACTGAACACTGCGCCTATCCTTGCAATTTACAGTCAAGCTTCCGATATCAAGTATTCCGCCTCCTCGATGATCCGCCGCACCTGATCACCAACGAGACGCCGAACATCCCAAATCAGCTCAGACACATCAACTTGCGGAGTCAATGGAACCGTCGAATCCGGTAGTTCAACAGAAAGCAGGATAGCCAAGATATCCGTCCGTATGCCCAGTACAGAAGAAAACGGCGCCATCAAATCGGGAGTCAGCTCCTTACGACCGCGCCCGAGCGCTCCGATCGATGATGCGGCAAGATGCACACCTCCCAGCCGGGAAAGCACCTTTGCCGAAGACGTCCAATTGAGGGTTCGATTGGCAAGCATGCGCATCAGCACCGCACCAGGACCGGGTACATACTGTTTATGCACCCGAGGAGCTTCGCTTGACTGCGGGCGACTGAACTGCGGAAGGGACCGGGCATATTGCCGCAACCGCTCTCTCCGCTCCGGCGTCAAGAGCAGGGCGCACTCCACAAGTCGTGGAATAAACTGTCCCACCGCCATATCCAAGGGAGCCAGTTCATCCGGCATCGCTACCTGCGCGATCGCGAAAAGATCAGCGGCATGCAGATCAAGCACAGGAGCGAGCCGCTTCAGAAACAAGGAGCCCGGCACGGCCCCGCAAAGAACCGACTTCAGTTCCATCGCTAATAGCCCCAACTGCTCGGACAAATCATCCAAGCCGAGCCCCTGCCGATCTGCCACGCGCCCCAGCAGCACACCAAAGGAAGGATATTTATTCATCTTGCGCACCTGGTGCCACTCATTGCACTTTCATTCTTTCATCTCGAAGCCCGCCACCCCGGTGGCTACTTCGAATACTCATGACCTGCTACTTGAAGAAGTAGGGGGACCAGGCATCAGCTTGAGGAGCCGGTAGCCCGTGTCCCGCGAATGCATCTCGCGCAATGTCTTCCAACGGGCGATATCCGGGCATCTCACTAGGCTGATAGTGCCCGGAAAAATTGTCGAAACTTGTGATGTTGCCAGACGCGTCAACGTCGAAGGTGCCAGCCATGTGCACAGGCTCGCCCTCGGACAAACTGGTATGTCCCGCACCGGGGTCAAGTGCCCACGTCGTGCATCGCTCGAAGCGATCCGTCCGTCCTGACCACGTAGTGATGTCCCCTTCGGCCAGCGGTTCTCCGGGCTTGATCCCTGCATGTGTGGGAAGCTGCCCCTGAGGGGTGTTGTCGACACCTGGCCGGCCTGCCTTCCACACGTAAGGATCGCAATTGTGGACGAGGACCGGGGTCTCGCCAGCCGCCACATAGTACGTGTGCAACTGGTCGATCGTGAGGTCGTAGGTGACCTCCGTCGAGTGATACGGCGTCACCCGCTCGACCGTCGCCTCGCCACCGTCGGGCGTCTGCAGACGGTCGCCGACCTGCAGGTTCACTGCCTCCACGAACGCGCCGCGGGTCACGTCGTAGAACGGGTGATGGAACGTCGTGGTCAGCGTCGCGGGAGCAGCCGACGCCGTCGCGGCGCCACCCGTCACCACGGCCGCTGCCACCGCCAGACCCGCCACCACCCGGCTCGCCGCACGGCGAACCCGGTTCGGCTTCACCTTCAGGTCCACAAAGTCGTGGTCCGACTCCGTCACGATCACCCGGTCGATCGGATGCGCCTCCAACCCCGCCTTACCCGGCTGCGAGTTCTCCACCCGCTCCCCCACCTTCAGCGAAGAGATCGGCTTCGACGAACCATCCGCCAACAAGACCTTCGTAGAAGCGAGGAAGCTGTGGCACCCCTCCGGCTGTTCCGCCGAACTACGACCCCGAGCCCGAAGACCACCCAACGCCCCGAACGCAGCACCACCCACACCACCGGCCAGGGCACCAGACCCTGCGTCGCCATCTCCGGCAGCACACCGCTCAGCGCGTCCGAACCGATCCTCGATCTCCCGGCGCGTATCCGGGTCGCTCAACAGCACAATCGTCGGCCGCACGATAACCGTCCCTCGACCGACCCGGCCTACCGGGCGCCGGGTTCGCCAGGCCAACGCTTACCGATGTCCGTTTCCGAGATCCAGAAACTGACCTCTGACGTCGACGTCGATACAGGTTGACCGCACACGCTCAGCGCACGAAATTGCCTCCGTAGCAGCCTCGGCGAGAGCGTCGGCGCCCTCGTCCGCGAGCTTGCGAGCATCCCGCCACCACGAACGGTCCTCCAGCTTGGAAAGGCCGCTTTCCACCTGATAACTGTATTCAGTGTCGACCAGGTACAGGGCGTCGAACACTCGCTCGCTACAGCCCGCGAGGGAATTGACATCCTTCCTTTCGAGCGCATCAGCGAGTACCTCGCCCAACTCCAGAAGAAACGCGGCCAAATCAGCCTTCCCTGGCAACGCGGAAATTCCCTTTCGGGCACGGTCGCAGCCACCATGGCGTTCGATGCCGGAAATAGCGTTCGCGATGGCGCGCAGAACATCACGCTCAGCCGTCTCGGTTGAGATCAGTCCGGCCAGGCGCTGAGAATCGCTCTTTTTCCCTGCCAGCGCAGCCGCCAACGGCTCAAGGCGCACCAGGGACAAGGCCAACCAACTCAACTGAAGACCAACTGGAAGAGCCCGGACGAGGTCGCGCCTCTGCCGCATGAACGCCGGGTACCGGACCCGCGGAACGGAGCCGATCAGCCACAGCCTGGCGACCCGCTCATCGATCAAACGCCAGTGCACGGAAGCGGCCTCGATGCGCATCGGCTCCGGCAGCGAACTGTCGTAGTCGCAGATCATCCTCACGATCCCCGGCCGCGATAACTCCAATTTGACCTGCATAGCGTTCGCAGAGCCCGGTAAGGCCAGCGATCCGAGCCCTTTCGCCAACTCCTGCGAAGGAACTTCGTCAAGCGTCCGGAGATCCCACTTCGCCCGTTCGCGGCCTTCTCCGAGGGCCTCCGAGGACGGCCAGGAGACAACGCTGACCCTCGTGGACGTCGAGCCCTCCCAGTCAAAGTTCATCGTTGTCCCCTGTCATCCGTCCAAGTACACAGCTTACAAAGGGAAGTGGGTCAACACCTTCAGATAAGGAAGGACTCCCGGCCCGAAAATGGTCTCCTCAAGCAGGCCCTCGCCGGTCACTCGAGTTGCGATGTGTCCTTCTTGCACCAGTCGATCATAGGTACACCTGCATATCCTGCCGATGACGACCGGGCCAGCGACGGCAGTTGCCAGGCTTCCAATCTGTCAATTCCTAAGAACCTGGAGATCAGAGTGTATATCTTGTCCACTCGGTTCCCCCCACAAGCAAAAGGCCGGAGTCGGCAAGCCTTTTGACTTCATGGGTGCAGTAATGACCCTTTACTTCGACAGAGGTGCCCGTCACAGTGTTCTCAACCCTCGAAATTTTGACCATCGAGCGCCTGGCACGGTCGCGAATATTTTTCCATTTTCGCACAACGGCCGCGTCGTCTGCCATCCCAGATACGACAGTTTCCTTGAGCTGCGAATCGTGCTGCCGGCCAAGAAGAATAAAGAGGGATCCAGGGTTCTTCTTGGCAAAATCCAAAGCCGAATCAGCCTTCAATTCAACCCTAGCGGGAACCAGCGAAATTCGGTTTACCGTAGTATCATCGCGAATGACCCGACCTGCCTCATTCACATCCATCAGACAGGCCTCATGACCAGGAAATAACCTCTCCGCGACCAACGACGCACCCAACTCGGCCGCCCACTCTCCGGCCAACGCGGCGATTTCCTCGCCAACCGCGTGGAAATAGAAAGTAAATTTCACAGGAATCTCACTAGTTGTAAGGCACGAAATGCATCTCCATGCCAATTCCTTCAAGATCCGATACGGCTTCAGCCTCACGCTTGATGGGGGCACCGGTCCGCATTGACTGCTTCCCGACGTTGATCCCGTACTGAGTACCGTCCTCCCTCTCAACGAGAATATCGGGACGACGCGAACCTTTGAATCCACCGGGCGTCGAGAACCCTTGTTCCGGCAACATACCACCACCCGCGATCACCTCGCCGTCCGTCACTTGCTCGGCGACTTCGGCAATCTTGAGGTTGTGCGGCCCGGTGCCTGCCGGCTTGGGGCCTCGGATCATCGCAGGCTTGGCACCGTTCGCACATTCACACACTTCCCTGTGCCCTGGAAGCTCACCGCCGCAGTTGTGGACCAAAACCGGTGTGTCACCGGTATACACATAGTACGTGTGCAGTTCGTCGATCGTCAGGTCGTAGGTGACCTCCGTCGAGTGATACGGCGTCACCTCCTCCACCGTCGCCTCGCCACCATCGGCCGTCTGCAGACGGTCGCCCACGTGGAGATCCACCGCCTCGGCGAACTCACCACGTGTGACGTCGTAGAACGGGTGGTGATACGTCGTTGTCAACGACGCCGGAGCAGCCGACGCCGTCGCCGCGCTGCCGGTAACCACTGCCGCGGCAACTGCGAGTCCCGCCGCCACCCGGCCCGCCGCACGACGAACCCGGCTCGGCTTTACCTTCAGATCCACGAAATCGTGGTCCGTCTGGGTCACGATCACCCGATCGACCGGATGCGCCTCCATACCCGCCTTGCCGGGCTGCGAGTTGGCCAGCCGGTCACCGATGCGAACGGACGAGATCGGCTTCGACGAACCATCCGCCAACAAGACCTTCGTAGAAGCGAGGAAGCTGTGGCACCCCTCCGGCTGTTCCGCCGAACTACGACCCCGAGCCCGAAGACCACCCAACGCCCCGAACGCAGCACCACCCACACCACCGACCAGCGCACCCGACCCCGCCGCCGACAACGCCCCGCTCACCGAACGGCGCCGATGCGGCGCTCTTGCGCGCCACCGCGGCGATCCCGAACACGGCCACGGCCGAAACGACGAAGGACAGCGAGTCGGCGAAGAACGGGCTGCCCGCGGGCAGCGAGAACAGCACCGCGCCCAGCGGCGGGCCGATCAGCTCCATGGTGATGAGCTGGGCGGCCTGCACCCGGCTGTTGGCCGTTTCGAGCTTCTCCCGCTCGACGAGCTCGGGCACGATCGCCAGCGCGGCGTTGTCGCGCAGCGTCTGCACCGTGCCGAGCAGGAAGTTGACGACCGCCAGCATGGCGATGGACGCCGCCCCGGCCGCCACGGTCACGGCGAACACCCGACGGCGACCGCGCTGACGACGTCGGTCAGCCACAGCACGCGGCGCCGGTCCGGCCACCGATCGGTCAGCGCGCCGGTGAACGGCCCCGCGACCAGCCACGGCAGCCCGCCCGCCAGCGTCACGACGGCGACCGCGACCGGTTCGCGGGTCAGCGCGGCCGCCAGCAGCGGCAGGGCGCCGATCCGGATGCCGTCGCCGACCCCGGACACCAGCGCCGACCACCAGAGCCGCCAGAACGACCGGCGCGTGGCCGCCGGCGCCTCGACGATGTCCACCATTGCGGATCCCTTCCGTCCCGACCGGTCTCTCCCGCGATCCGACGGTGGCAGATCCGCCCACCTCCACCCCGCGGCGGCGTTGGACCTCCTGTCAGGAGGTTCCCTGACACGGCCCCCGCCGACGCCGAGGTCGGACCCGTGCTTCGCCGGCGGCGCTCCGCGCCGCAGTCCCGATCCGACACCGCACTTGGGGCGTTTCCCCGGCGACGGTGTGCAACAGCTTCTGGGGTGCGTCGGCGACGTCCGGGTACTCGGCGGCAAACCCGGGTTCGAGGAACCGCTCCACGAACTTGACGCGGTGCGCCGGGTTGTCGGCCGGCCCCTGACGCTTGCGCCGTCTAGTTGTTTCAGTTGATACTGAAACAACTAGACTAACCTGAAACGAGGAGCGGATGACCAAGTCGGATCCTCGGCACGAGCAGGTGCTCGAGTGGGTCGAGCGGGTGGCGATGTTCTGTACCGCCGAGTACGGGGTGCCGCCGATCGCGGGCCGCGTCCTCGGGTGGTTGATGATCTGCGAGCCCGCCGAGCAGTCGGCCGACGAGATCGGCGCCGCGATCGGGGCCAGCCGGGCGTCGCTGGCCACGAACATGCGGGTGCTCGTCGATGGTGGTTTCGTGCGGCGCCGGACGAAACCCGGCGAACGTACGCACTACTTCCGCATGGTCGACGACGCCTGGGAGACCGTGGTGCGCCGGCGCGTGACCAGCCTGACCGCGTTCCGGGACGTCGCGGCCGAGGGGATGAGCCTGGCCGGCGCCGACAGCCCGCGTGCCAACCGGTTGCGAGCGGCACACGACGTCTACGACTGGATGGCCAAGCGCCTGAGCGAGGACCGTCGATGACCACGCCCCAGGGGCGGTCGGCGATCGTCGCCGGAGGCGGCATCGGCGGGCTCGCCGCGGCGATCGGGCTGCGACGAGCCGGGTGGACGGTGACGGTTCTCGAGCGGCAGGCGGTGTCCCGGGAGGCCGGCGCCGGGTGGTCGTTCGCGCCGAACGCCCTGCGCGCGGCGGACGCACTGGGGGTCGGCGACGACCTGCGGGCCATCTCGGTGCCGACACGGGCCGGCGCGACCCTGCGCACTCCCCACGGCCGGTACCTGATGCGGTTCCGGGAGGGACGCGACACCACCCTGCTGGCCAATCACCGCGCCGACCTGCATCGCGCGCTGCTGGCCAGGCTGCCGGGCGGCTGGGTGCGCACCGGCGCGGAGGTCACCGGCGTCGAGCAATCCGCTGCCGGCGTCACCGTCGCCTACCGGACTCCCGGCGGGACGCGGCAAGCCACCGCCGACGTCCTGGTGGGAGCGGACGGGATCCACAGCGCGGTGCGCCGCTCGGTGTGGCCGCACTCGCCGGCTCCGGTGTTCCAGCGCATTCTCTGCTGGCGCGGGGTGACCGAACCCGGTTCGGTGTGGCCGGTCGAAGGGTTTCAGACCTGGGGCCGCGGCGCGCGGTTCGGCGCGCATCCGGTGGCCGGCCGGCGGGTGTTCTGGTTCCTCACGGTCCGCCGGCCGGAACCGGGACTTCGCTACGACGACGACGTCGCCGAAGTACGTCGCCGGGTCGGCGGCTGGCACCAGCCGATCCCCGCTCTCCTGGCCGCGACCCGGCCGGAATCGGTGCTGTGCCACGACATCTTCGATCTGGAGCCGCTGCCCGCCTACGTCGAGGGCCGGGTGGCCGTGCTCGGCGACGCCGCCCACGCCATGACGCCGTTCCTCGCCCAAGGCGCGTGCCAGGCGCTCGAGGACGCCGCCGTCCTCGCCGCCGAACTCGCCGGGGACAGCGACGTCCCCACGGCGCTCGCCCGCTTCGACCGGTCGCGCCGCCCTCGCAGCCAGCGGGTGCGGCAGCTGGCCCGGCAGGATCCGGCGGTCAGCCTGTCCACCAGCCCGGTCGTGTACGGGCTGGCGGCCGGCCTCACCCGGCTTGCCGGCGGCGGCGTCGCCGCACGCAAGGCGGCCCGCTTGTGGACCTGGACCCCGCCGGTGATCGGGCAAGGCGATCGCTGTCAGTAGTAAACGACCTGCGTGGCACCCGTCGCGAAGTCGTAGGTGATGTAGCCGCCGCGGAAGTTGCCGCGACGGCCGCCCGTGATGGCGAATTCGTCACTCACCGGGTATCCCAGGCGGCCACGTTCCCAGCCGAGCGCGGCCCAGCGGTCGCGGATCGCGCCGTGCACGGACCACGCACCCGTGCCCGGAGTCCAGTAGATCGACGCACTCTTCGAAAAATGGTTGAACCGGCCCACCCCATCCGGCGTGCCCACCTCATCCGTGACCGGATAGCCCATCGGCCCCCTCTCCCACCCCAGCGCCGTCCACCGATCACGAATCGACCCGTGCACCGACCACGCACCCGTGCCCGGAGTCCAGTAGATCGACGCACTCTTCGAAAAATGGTTGAACCGGCCCACCCCGTCCGGCGTGCCGACCTCGTCGGTCACCGGGAAACCGAGGAAACCGCCGGGGCCGCCGCATTGCCGGTATTTCCCGAGAATGGAGCCGTGCACCGCCCAGGCGCCCGTCGCCGGTGAGTAATAGATGATGCCGCCCTGATAGTTCTCGGCGCGCCCGCCGGCGATCGGATATTCACCCCCGACCGGGTTACCCAGGTAGGAGGATGCTCCGCCGATCGCGTTGTAGTGCGCGGCGATCGCGTCCGGGCCACCATAGGTCAAGTCCGCGAGCTGGCTGGGCGAGCCGTTGAAGCTGTCCTGATCGCCGGGGTAGACCCCGGTGTCCGCGGACTGCCAGAACGTGTAAAAGGTCCACCCCGCGGGCAGCGTCCCCGGCGCGGTGCTGAACCGGGCGATCCACAGCGGCCTGTCCGCGCCGAGGGACCGGCTGTTGCCGGTACAGGTCGTCCACCAGCCCGTCGTCGTGTAGATCACCGGCGATCGGCCGGTGGCATTGCGGACGGTGTTCGCGAAATCGGTGATCCACCCGACCATCTGGGCCTGCGTCAAGCCGTAACACGTTGCGCCATACGGGTTGTACTCGATGTCGAGCACGGGCGGCAGCGTGCGGCCGTCCGGCGACCAGCGGCCGCCGTGCGCGAGGAAGTAGTTCGCCTGCGTCGCACCGGTCGACGCGTTGGGCAGTCCGAAGTGGTACGCACCGCGCGAATACCCCGCGTTGTACGAATCGGTGTAAAAGGAACCGAAGCTCGGGTCGACGTACGTCGTGCCCTCGGTCGCCTTGATGTAGGCGAACCGCGCGCCCGCGTTCCAGGCCCGCTGCCAGTCGACGGTGGACTGCCAGTGGCTGACGTCGAATCCCGCCACCTGACCGCCCGCGGCCAGAGCCTGGGCCTGCGGTTTCGCGACCCGCGCCGAGCCGGGCGGCTCGTGGGCGCGGATGGTGGAGCCCAGGAAATCCGCGTCGGGGTGCGTGATCGCGGCCCCTGTCGAGGCCGGTGTGGACGGTGGCACCGCGGCGGCCGACGCCGGTTGCCCGACGCCACCGGCCAACGCGGCAACGAGACAAACCGGGGCGAACCAGCTCCGACGGCGAACGCTGTCCATACGCACCTCCCAGATACCGCGAAGACCGGCCGGCCCCGCGACACGGTAACCGGTCCCACGCCATCCGGGAAGGCGGCGGATGACATCGCAGCAGTGCGCAACCCTGAATTCGGAATCCCGCACAGTTGCTCATTCACGCGATTTCGTGACACATTCACGGCGGCAGATCATCGCCACTCAGCTCGCCCGCCACCCGACGCCACAATGATGCCGAAGTGCGTGCGATCCCGCGATGCTCGTTCTTTGGTCGGCGGCGGCGTAGGTTCGGTGGATGCGGCGAGAACAGCTCGTGTTGCGGGCCGACTGGATCAGCCCGGCGGCAGTGAGTCTCGGGATCGCTCCACCGGCTGGCGATGCGTTGCTGTACCGCGCGGACGGACTCGCCTCGGCCGGGCTGGGCCTGTTCGGCGCCCTGCTCGCCGTGGTGCCGTTCCGGCGCCGCGAGCGATGGGCGTGGTTCGCGCTCTGGTTCTATCCGGCCACGGGACCACTCGATGATCAGCGGGTGATACCCGTGTGGCCGAGTGAGTAGCGGCCGGGCTGCGGCCACACGCACAGACCGTGCGGCTCCGCCCCGACCGGGATCTTCCGGATCAGCGAACCATCCTTTGTGGACAGCACGTAGACCACCCCGTCGTACCGGCCGGACAGCCACAGCTGGGTACCGTCCGCGGTGACGTTCCCCATGTCCGGGCTACCGCCGCCAGGCAGGCGCCACACGGTCTCCGGCCGGCCGGTGTAGGCGTCGAGCACGCTCACGCTGCCCTCGTGCCGATTGGTGACGTAGAGCTGTTTCGCGTCGCGGGACAGGTACAGCCCGTGCGCCCCGCGGCCGGTCGGGATGAAGCGGAGCACGTGCGTCGCGGCGCCGTCGAGCACCCACAGGCCGTTGGCGTCGGAGTCGGCGATGTAGTAGACGGATCCGTCCGGGGCGAGCTTGATGTCCTGCGGTCCCATGCGGACGTTGCGGTGCGGCATGTCGATCGTCCGCAGCAGGTGGTGAGTGGCGATGTCGACCACCGCGACCCGGCCGGCGAACTCGCAGGTGAACACGGCCGTGCGCCCGTCGGCGGAGAAGTCCGCGTGGTCGATGCCCCCGCACTCGGGCGCCGCGGTCTCGTCGTGGACCTGCCACGTGTGCGGGTCGTACCAGACCAGCTTGCGCAGCCGCTCGGCCACCGAGATCGCGTACCGCCCGTCCGGCGTGAAGTACATGTTGTACGGGTCGACGACGGGTATCGCCTGTCCCGGCTGCCCGGTTCGCGGGTCGAACGGCAGCACGTGGTAGCCGCGGTCGTCGGTGGCGTACAGGGTGCGCAGGTCCCACGACGGGACGACGTGCTGCAGTTCCTTGCCCACCGGGTACTTCGCGACCACCTGGTAGGTGTGGGGGTCGATCACCCACACGTCCCCGGACTTGCTGTGCGGCACGTAGACGAGCGGCTTGTCCCCGGCGACCGCGGGCGAGAGCAGGCCCGGCCCGGCCGCGGCGTCCACGTTGTGCGGGTCGCCGATCGCGGGCATGCCGGGCAGCGGGTGGAGCGCGGGCGGGGGCGGAGTGGGGGCGGCGGGAAGGCCGGCCGTGCTCATGCCGGGCATGGTGTCGCCGTGCGGGTTTCCCGGCGTGCACCCGGCGACGAGGAGAAGCATGGCGGCCACGACCGTCGAGCGGCGGCGCATCGGCTATCCCAGCAGCTCGGAGGCGGTGACCGGGGTGAGGCCCCGGCCGAGGAGGTCGCTCAGGATCCCCGGCAGCGCGGCGACCGTCCCGGGGTGCCCCAGGTGCATGCTCACCACGCTTCCGGCCCGGGCCTTCGCGACCGCGGCCCGGATGGCGGCCGGCCCGGGATCCTTCCAGTCCAGCGAATCGACGTCGTAGGACAGCACCTTCGCGTAGCCGGCCTTGCCCGCTTCGACGAGTTCCTCGTGGGTGGCGTGCTGTCCCTGCGACTGCCGGAAGAAGCTCCCCGGCAAGCCGGTCAGCTCGGCGAGCTTGTCGCGGCACCGCTGGATCTCGGCGTACATCGGCGCCGGCGCGAATCCCGAGAGCGCCGGGTGGCTCCAAGTGTGGTTGCCCAGCTCGTGACCGCCGTCGCGGACCATGCGCGCGGCGTCCGGGTGCGCGGCGAGCCAGGTGCCGACCGCCAGCACGGTGATCCGGGCGTCGTGCTGCCGCACGACGTCGAGCACCCGGCGGGTCACCTCGGGATCGCCGGCACCGTGGAACGTCAACGCCACCTGGGGACGGCCGGATTCGGACCGGACCAGCTCGGCAGCCGGACCGTGGGCCTGAGATGGCGTCGCCGAGACGCTGGGTGGCGTCGACGTACTTGACGTCGGAGAAGCGGTGGTGGGCGCGCTCGGCGGCGAGCACGCCGTCAAAGTCGCGGCGCCGAGCGCCAGGCCCAGCACGCGGCGCCTGGTCAGCGGATCGCTCGGACCGGTCACCGCAGTACCCTCCAGGACAACCGCTGTGAGGACGCTGAGAAGCCGGGCTTGTTCACCGAATTCGGGGCGACCGGCGCAGCGCGGCCACGGCCTGGGGCTCGTTGCGGGCGGAGTTGGCCAGCAGCCCGAAGATCGCCATCGTGAC
This sequence comes from Amycolatopsis sp. SID8362, assembly GCF_010550475.1. NCBI lineage: Bacteria > Bacillati > Actinomycetota > Actinomycetes > Pseudonocardiales > Pseudonocardiaceae > Amycolatopsis > Amycolatopsis sp. SID8362. The sequence continues at coordinate 6,514 of NZ_JAAGNB010001105.1, read as the reverse complement.
GAGCAACGACGAGCCGCCGTAGGAAATCAGCGGCAACGTGACGCCGGTGACCGGCAGCAGCCCGACGACGTAGCCGATGTTGATCGCCGCCTGGGCGACCACGAGCAGGGTGAGCGTGCCGGCGACGATCCGGATCCACGGATCCACGGATCGAGGTTGCGGCGCGCGATCCGCGTGCCGACCACCGCCACGCCCGCGTAGAGCGTGATCACCGCGACACAACCGACAAAACCGAGTTCCTCGCCGACGAAGGCGAAGATGAAGTCGTTTTCCACCCCGGTGTCGAAGCATCCAGCGGTCACTGGTGGGGATGCCCTCCGCCTGAGCGAGAGCGATCTGGTTCGCGAGTATTCGCTGGGCGAGTTCGGCCGCCGCCGCCAGCCGGTCCCGGTCACCGTGAGCTGGTCGTCGTCCGGCGCAACGGGCCGGGACGTCGCTGCTCAGGCACCGAGTCGGCGATAGATCCGGCTGGCCAGGGACGCGGCCAGCTGATTGATCGTCGAGTGCGGGTCCAGCTGCGCGAATTGCCCGAGCAGCTCCGCCGCGGCGTAGGCCTCGGCCTCCGAGACCACCGCCACGCACCGTTCCCGCCGGCCCCGCTCGACCAGCCGGGTCAGGGCCTCGGCGTACTCGTCGAGGTTACGCACCCCGGCCAGGCCGTAGCGCTCGCCGAGCGGATCCTGCATGACCTCGTCGCTCATCGCCCGCACCCTCCCATTCGGTACCCCTGCCGACTCCGCCAGAAAATCTATGCTGACTGGAGTAGACATTGGGCGGCGGGTGTGTGTAGTCTTCTTCTCGTAGCAAGAGAGACAACGTCAAGCAGGCGCGGGAGAGGACGCAACTACCCGCGAGCAGTACCGCAGGGCCGGAGTGTGACGAGTTCGATGAGGTAGTACCGGTTCTGCGGTGGCAGTGAAGATCAGCAGTAGTTGTTTGGTGCAAGTGCAGTGAGCAGGACCGGTCAGGTGCCCGGAGCCGATCAGTGAACGGGGCTCCGGGCAGTGACCAGCGGCGTCAGCGTGCTGGGACCGATCAGTGGAAGGGTTCCGGCAGTGACGCTCGCAGCAAGTGAAAGTGCAGTACCGAGTAAGTGGGAAGTATCGGAGAGAAGGGAACGGGAGCATCATTGGATCGCCCGCAGCGGCTCGGTAGCGCCGCGCGGGTGCCGCAGTCCCATCGAGTTCGGAGGTGGTGCTCGGTCACGAGTAAGCGATCCCCGCGCAGGCCGGTTTCCGGCTGGACGCGGGTGCAGAACACCGGCGGTCGCGCCGGTTGGCAATGGTGAAGATCCCTACCCTTGAGGACCCCGGGTGCCGCAGTGGCGCCCGGGGTCCTTTGTGATGCGGAGGTGGAATGATTCCTGACCAACAAGGACCGGCCACGCCCAGCGCGGCCGACAAGTTCGACGATGAGCACTATCCCGCCTACACCATGGGGCGGGCCGCCGACATGCTCGGCACCACGCAAGGGTTCCTGCGCAGTCTCGACGAAGCCGGGCTGATCACCCCGCAGCGGTCCGCCGGCGGGCACCGCCGTTACTCCCGCCACCAGTTGCGGATCGCCGCGCGAGTGCGGGAACTGGTCGACCAGGGCACCGCCATCGACGCGGCGTGCCGCATCGTGTCGCTCGAAGACCAGCTGCACGAAGCCCGGCAACAGAATTCCAGTCCCCAGCGCGCCGACTGACACCGTGGGTGTGCCGCTCTCACCGGCGGTACACCCGCACACGGCCTGAGGAGAAGTTCTTCTGATCTCGCCGGAGTGACGCTGTCCGAGACCGCAGGCCGGATGTGCGCCGCGTCTGGTTTCCGCGCGCTGAACGGTTTCCGTCCAGTCAGAGACCGCGGGCGCGCTCCGCGGCGCGCAGCGGTGCGCGGCGCAGGTGCGGACGGGGCATGTTCGGGAACAGGTGGTGCTCGATCTGGTGATTCAGCCCGCCGAGCAGGAAGTCGATCACCCTCCCGCCGCGGATGTTGCGTGAGGTCGGCACTTGCCGGTGCAAGGCGCCTTCCCCGCGGCGCATCTTCGTCTCACCGGAGTCCTTCGAGGGCGAGCAGGGGGAAGAAGAGGAACGCCTGATTCTTGGCCATCCAGCGCAGGAAGCCCTGTTTCGCGCGTGCTTGCCGGCCGGTGAAGGCCGGCGCCGGGATGTCGAGGTCGTGCTCCTCGTGGTTGGGGTTGGCGTGGTGCCGGTTGTGCCCGTGGATCCACCACGGGTAGCTCATCCCGACCAGGCCACCGTGCACGACACCGACCGCGTCGTTGGAGCGCCGGGTCCGGAAGATCTGCTCGTGGCCGACGAACGCCAGTCGCTGCCACCAGGTGTCGCCCAGGAACGCGAACCCCACCCATGCTCCGGCGAACACCGCCAGGTTCGCGGTGATCACCGCCGCGTAGTAGCCGTGGCGGCGGCGCAGCAGCCCGGCTTCACGCACTTCGGCGAGCAGCCTGCCGTACACCGCCGGCGTTCATCGGCGCGGCGTCGCAGGTGCTCCGGTGGCGGAAGAGGAGAACCGGACGCTGCGGCTGCGGCGTTGGTCGGCGTCGGAGAGCGGGTGTCCGGCGGCGTGCGAGACGGGATGGCTGAACAGCACCGGCGAGACCGGGGCACGGGCGCTGCGGGAACGAACGGGTGTGCGTGACATGGGGAAACTCCTTGGAAGGGGCCGGGCAGGTGAACACGGCCGGTGGTGACGCATGAGCGCCGAACGGCAGCGTCGAGTCGGTGTCGGCGAGCCGCCGTCGGGCAGAGGCTTGGTCGCAGGTCGGACAGCGTCGTCAAGGCTCCTCGTGACCCAGGGTCGAAAAGCGCGGCGCGAACCTGCAGCCTCCACGTTACGCGCATCGGCGGGCAACTGCCGGCACCGGCCCCGCTTGACGACCCGCCGGGTAAGAACGCGCCGAGCACGTACCCCCAGCACCATCCCGCCGAACGTGGCGGACGACGCGGCGGCGATCCCGGCAGTGCGGCTCTTTTCCGCCAGGTAGCCCACCGCGAGACCCGGTATCGCGTTGAGGATCAACGGCTGTCCCACCGCGGCGACGACCTGCCCGGTGAACGCCCAGGTGTAGTTGTCTTCGACGAGCCGCAGGAACGCCCCGGCGGCGGTCAGAACGGCGCCGGCTATCAGGGCAGGCCGGAGAAACCGGTCAAGCGCGATCCCCGCCGGGATCGCGAGAAGGACGTAGATCAGCGGGAAAACCTGGGACAGCCAACCGATCGCGCCGACGGAGACGCCGAAGTGCCGTGCGGCGTCCCGGTCACCGGCGCGTAATTGACGAACAGCGCCTGGCTGGCCGCCGCCAGGAGTCCATAGGCAAGAAAGACCGACCCGCGGCTCTTCGTGTGCTGACCAACACCAGGAGCCACCGAGGTCGCGGCCTTGCGTGCCGCCCGGGCCCGGCGGGGCGGGGCCTGAAGACCGAACGACGCACTGCGCCTGCGGGCCGTGCTCCCGATCACGACCGTGGCAACGGCGACACCTGCGGCGGCAGCGCGCGCCCGTCGCTGAGGGTTCGTCAACTTCGGCATCGCGATCGCCCTTGGGTACGACACTCTGCACCCCGATTCGCGCCGCGTTGTGCACCCGGCACCAAACGTGCTCGACGAGCACGTCGGGGAACAGCGGCCAACGCCGTTCCGCTCCTCAGGGGCCCGCGGCGACGTACCGGGTCGCACGAGTCTGGTGACAAGTGTTCATCACAGGGCGGCGACTTCGGCGGTGGCCACGAATCGGCGGGTGTGCGTGGCCACTCGTCGCCCGAGGTGGCGGGCGGTGGACAGGTCGGCGTCGTGGACGGCTTCGGGGCCTTGGTCGTTCCAGGTTTGGGCGCCGGCCCCGAGGTAGAACCCGAGCCGGTTGTGGTCGTGCTCGCTGGCGGCGGTGGTGTTCCAGCCGGGCAGCAGGCCGAGGCTGATCCAGTGCATGCCGTGCTGGGCGGCGAGCATCGAGAAATACTGCAGGGTGTGCAGCTTGTCCCCGCTCATCGAGCCGGAGTTGGTGAATCCGGCCGCGATCTTGTCTTGCCAGGCGCGACTCATCCATCGCGCGGAGGTTGCTTCGGCGAAGGCGTGGAAGGCGCCGGAGGCGCTGCCCATGTAGGTCGGGCTGCCGAAGATGATCGCGTCGCAGCCGTCGAGGGTGCGCCAGTCGTCGTCGGTCATCGCGGCGACGTCGATCATCTCGACGACTGTGCCGGGTACTGATCCGGCTCCCTGGGCGGCGGCGTTGGCCAGTTCGCGCGTGTGTCCGTAGCCGGAGGTGTAGGCGATGCCGACGGTGAGGTTGGACATGATCTTGTTCTTCCGATCTCTGCGTTTGTGGTGACACCGTCAACGCTAAGCGCGTACCAGTGTAAGTGTCAATGTCACCCGGTTCTTGTTACCATCGACATATGCGCAGCGACCTTGCCCCTCCCGAGACAGGTGCGGAACGAAGCGACCAGCAGCAGACGATCCTGAGGGCGGCGGCCGAACTGCTGACCGAGCACGGGCCGGCCGCCATCTCGACGCGGGCGGTCGCGACCGCCGCCGGGGTGCAGACACCTGCGCTGTACCGCTTGTTCGGGGACAAGGACGGCCTGCTCGACGCACTGGTGAGTTACGGATTCGAAAGCTACCTGGCCGAAAAGCGGGCGCTCGAACCCAGCGAGGACGCCATCGACGACATCCGCCGCGGCTGGAACATCCACGTCGAGTTCGGACTGCGCAATCCCGAGTTCTACGCCCTGATGTACGGCAACCTGCGCCCGGGCCGCCGCCCGGCCGCCGCCCAGGAGAACGGCCAGATCCTGCGCCGCCTGCTCGAGCACGCCCGAGAGCAGGGCCGGCTCCGCGTTCCGGTCGAGTCGGCTGCCCGGGCCATCGAGGCTTCGACCACCGGCGCCGTGCTGTTGCTGCTCTCGCAGCCCGAGGGTGAGCGCGACCCAGCCCCGCTCACCGCCCTGCGCGACACGGTCATCGACTCGATCATCAGCACCGAACCGGTAACCGATGTCCGAACGACCATCGCCGAACGGTCCCTGGCGCTGCTGGCCGCTCTCGGCGACGGCGACGGCGCCGACCCCATGGTCGACGCCGGCTTCAGCCCTGCCGAGGCCGCCCTGCTGCGTGAGTGGCTGAAAACGCTTACCTGACTGTCCCGCCGCAACGCGCGCTTCCGCGTCGTCCTCGACAGTCGCGAATAGCCCGGTGCGAAAGTGGCGACCCGAGCGGCCAGCCTGGCGAGGACCTGACCCGCACCGCGCCGGTCGCGTCCTTGCGGTGACCTGCGCCGGACGGCTCGACTGGTCGTAGGCCGTCACGGTCGAGGTGTTGCCGGCGGCGGTGACCGGCGCCTTCTCCCCCAGGTAGCGCACGGACCGCGTACGGCAAAGCACGGCTCGCTGCCCCGTGCGGCCCCCAGATTTCAGCAGGTGAAGGCCACTCGGCCGGGTGGCGGTGGTCACATGTCCGAGGGGGCCGGGTCAGCGGTCGGTCGCGGGGTGGCGGTGCTCCACGTCGATGATCGTGTCGGCGCGGACCCACTCGGGCTCGGTGTCGCGCGCGCGGCCGTCGACCTGGACGGGGACCCAGGTGACGTCGGTGTAGGCGTCGAAGACCGGGGCGCCGGTCACGACGCCGCGACGGCACAGCCGGCGGCGGCCGGCGTTGCGCGGGCCCGGTACGTACGTCACCCGGTGCCCGGTCACCAGCGGCTCCATGTTCTCGCTCATCGCATCCCTCTCCGTACCCACGTCCGCGACGCCTCGCCGAGGCGACCTCGCGGCCCACCGGGTCATGACGCGACAAGGCGGAGTGTGCTGTGTCACTCAGCCGACGATGACGCCCTCCACCAGCGCGTGGCGGACGGCGAGGGAGGCTGCCTCCAGGCGTGAGTGGACGCCGAGCTTGTTCAGCACGGCCTGGACGTGGGTGCGGACCGTGGTGGCCGAAATGTTCAGGCGGCGGGCCATCGCGGCCGTGCCGAGGCCTTCGGCGAGCAGGGCCAGGCACTGCCGCTCCCGGGTGGTCAGGAACGACGCCAGGCGGACGGCGTCGGTGTCGCGGCGCGATCGCGGCCCCGGGTCGGCGGGGAGCGCGACGACGATGTCGCCCGAATAGGCGCGCGTGATCGCGTAGACCAGGGCCGCGAGCCCGCGGGTCTTGTGGACGTACCCGACGGCGCCGGCGGCCATCGCCAGCACCATTCCCGCGGGGTCCTGGTCGGCCGTCAGGACGATCACCTTGGTCGCTTCGCCCGCCGTGCGCAGGCGGGCGACCGCGCGGGTGCCCTCGCCGTCGGCGAAGTGGCGGTCGATCAGGCAGAGGTCCGGGCGCAGGGCGGCCACCGCGGCGATGGTCCCGCCGAGGGTCAGCTCGATGTCGAGCACCGTGAAGCCCTGCTGGCCGAGCACGGTACCCAGCGCGTCCGCGAACACCTGGTGGTCGTCACCGATGACCAGCGTGGCCATGGCTCACCTCCCGGCCTCCGTGAACTCCAGCCGGACGCACGTGCCGCGCGGGACCCGC
>NZ_JAAGNB010000957.1:0-446 GCF_010550475.1 Amycolatopsis sp. SID8362 | reverse complement strand
TCGGTGGCGCTGGCCGGCGGCTACACCGCCGGGCTGCTCGCCGCGGCCGGGCTGACGTTCGCCGGCGCGCTGCTGGCCGTGCGCGTGGCGAAACCCCGTTCCACCGAGACCTCGTCGCCGCGTGACAAACGTGCGGTCCCGTAACCCGTTTCCCGGTGAGCATCCGGGATCCGCCGATTGACAACCGCACGGGCGCGGCTATTCACTGCGCCGGTAAACGCTCTCTGCGAGGGACCATGGAAACCATTTCCCAGCCGATTCCCGCCACGCCGGAAAAGCTCGATGACGGCGAATCGTTCGCGACCCTGTTGGCCAGGTGGGCCCGGGTGCTCGGGGACGAAACCGCCGTCACGTACCTGGACCACCGCACCGCCGCGGACGGTCGCGCGGTCACGCTGACTTGGCGCGCCCTCGACGAGCGGGTCGACGCGGTCGCCGCGCGGCTC
>NZ_JAAGNB010000820.1:0-11144 GCF_010550475.1 Amycolatopsis sp. SID8362 | reverse complement strand
AGGCCGCGCCGCGCGCCGACGAGGCCGCGATCCCGGCGACCCCGCCCGCCGAGGTCCTGCCGCTGTCGCCGGCCCAGCGGCGGCTGTGGTTCCTGGACGAACTGGCCGGCGGCAGCGCCGAGTACAACACCGGCGTCGGCCTGACGCTGACCGGCCCGCTCGACGTCGAGGCCCTGCGCGGTGCGCTGGCGAACCTCTGCGCCCGCCACGAATCGCTGCGGACGACGTTCGATTCGGTCGACGGCGAGGGCGTGCAGCGGATCGCCTCTACGGGCGAGATCCCGTTGCGGATCAACGAAACCCCCGCGGACGACGACGTCCTCGCGGCCGAGCTGGCCACCCCGTTCGACCTGCGCACCGGGCCGCTGACGCGGGCCGTGCTCTACCCGCAGGGTTCCGACGAGCACCTGCTCGTGCTGTGCCAGCACCACATCGTCACCGACGGCCGCTCGATCGGCATCCTGACCGGCGAGCTGCTGGACCTGTACGCGGGCGCGACCCTTCCGCCACTGCCGCTGGGCTACCGCGACTACACGCGCTGGCAGCAGAGGTCCGATGTGGACAACCAGGCTGCGTACTGGCGCGAGCGGCTCGACGGTGTCGAACCGCTCGGCCTCCCGACCGACCGGCCGCGCCCCGCGCAGCGCGACACCGCGGGCGCGGTCCACCACCACGACCTGCCCGCTGGTCTCGTGCGCCGGGTCACCGAAGCCGGACGGCCGTGCGGGGCGACGCCGTTCATGGCGCTCACCGCGGCCGTGCAGCTGCTCCTGGCGGCCTACGGCGGGCAGCGCGACATCGCCGTCGGCACCGCCGTCGCCGGGCGCGACCGGGCCGAACTCGAACCCTTGACCGGCTTCTTCGTCAACACCCTCGTCCTGCGGTCCGAAGTGGACGGCGAACAGTCCTTCGAGGACTTCCTCGGCGCGTTCCGGGAAACCGTGCTGGAGGCGTTCGCGCACGGCGAAGTCCCGTTCGACCGCGTCGTCGAGGAGGTGCAGCCGGACCGCGATCCGTCCCGGACCCCTCTGGTGCAGGCCGTCGTCGTGCTGCAGACGCCGCTGGTGCAGCCGCGCGAGGTGGCGGGGCTGCGGGTGCGCGAGCACGACCTGCCGCGGCCGTCCGCCCGGTTCGACCTGGTGATCGAGTTCTGGCCGCGTGACGACGGCCTGCGCGTCACCGTGGAGTACGCGACCGCGCTCTTCGACGCCGTCACCATCGCCAGGCTGACCGCGAGCCTCGAAGTACTCCTCGAAGGCATCGCCGCCGACCCCGCAGCGCCGGTGGATGCGCTGCCGCTGCTCACCCCGGACGACCGAAGGTTCCTGCTCCCGGCCGCGGTCGACGCCACCCCGCGGGACACCGTCACCGCGCGGTTCGACCGCGTCGCGGCCGAGCACCCGGACGCGCCCGCCGTGGTCTTCGGCGACGTCCGCTGGGACTACGGCGAGCTGCGGGCCCGCTCGGACCGGCTCGCCCGGCGGCTGGTCCGGCTGGGCGTCCGGCCGGAGGACCGCGTCGGCGTGCTGATGGACCGCTCGCCCGACCTCGTCGTGGCCCTGCTGGCCATCCTCAAGGCGGGCGGCGCCTACCTCCCACTGGACCTGCGCGCCCCCGCCGACCGGCTGCGGCTGCTGCTCGACGGTACGGATCTCCTGCTCACCGACGACCGGTGGCACGACACCGCGACGACCGTCCACGACGGACAGACACTGGCCGTGTCCGATGTGGGCGAAGACGCGAGTGCACCCGAAGTCGCGCTCCACCCGGACAATCTGGCCTACGTCGAGTACACCTCCGGGTCGACCGGCCTGCCCAAGGGTGTCGCGGTCCGGCACGCCGACGTGGTCGCGCTGGCCGCCGACCCGCGGTTCGCCGGTGACGCCCACGAGCGCGTGCTGGTGCACTCGCCGCTGGCGTTCGACGCGTCCACCTACGAGCTGTGGGTGCCGTTGCTGACCGGCGGCACCGTCGTCGTCGCCCCGCCGGGGGACCTGGACGCCGACGCGGTCCGGGCGCTGGTCACGGCCCACGGGGTCACCGCGATGTGGCTGACGGCGGGGCTGTTCCGCCTGTTCGCCGAGGAGGACCCGGAGTGCTTCACCGGGCTGCGGGAGGTCTGGACCGGCGGGGATGTCGTCCCGCCGGACGCCGTGCGCCGCGTCCTGGCCGCCTGCCCGGGTCTGGCCGTCGTCGACGGGTACGGCCCGACCGAGACCACGACGTTCGCGACGGCCTTCCGGATGACCGGCGCGGTCCCCGAGGTGGTCCCGATCGGCGCCCCGCTCGCCGGCATGCGCGGGTACCTGCTGGACGAGCACCTGCGCCCGGTGCCACGCGGGGCGCTCGGCGAGCTGTGCGTCGCCGGACCCGGTCTCGCGCGCGGGTACGCCGGGCGGCCCGGTGCGACCGCCGACCGGTTCGTCGCCTGCCCGTTCGGGGTTCCCGGCGAGCGGATGTACCGCACCGGCGACCGCGCGCGGTGGCGCACCGACGGGACCCTCGAATTCGCCGGCCGCGCCGACGACCAGGTCAAGATCCGCGGCTTCCGGGTCGAACCGGCCGAAGTGGAACGCGCGCTGGCCGCGGAAGCGGCGGTGACGCAGGCCGTGGTCGTGGTGCGGGCCACCGGCGGCCGCAAGCGGCTCATCGGGTACGTCGTCCCGGCCGACGGGGCCACTGTGGACACCGAGGCACTGCGCCGCGCGCTGGGGCGCACGCTGCCGGACTACCTGGTCCCGTCCGCGATCGTCGTGCTGGCCGGATTGCCGTTGAGCGCCAACGGGAAGGTCGACCGGCGGGCCCTGCCGGAACCGGCGGTCGACACCGGGGGCCGCGCGCCCCGCACCGCGCGGGAGGCCGTGCTCGCCGGGATCTGGGCGGAGGTGCTCGGCGTCGAACGCGTCGGCGCCGACGACAACTTCTTCGCACTCGGCGGCGACTCGATCCTCAGCATCCAGGTCAGCGCCCGCGCCCGGCGGGCTGGGCTCGAAGTGACCACCGCCGACCTGTTCCGGCACCAGACGATCGCGGCCCTGGCCGCGGTGGTGACCGAAGCGGGGGCGGCGCCGGTCCGCGGGCCGGTGTCCGGCGCCGTGGTGCCGACACCGATCCAGCGCTGGTTCTTCGAGACCGTCCGGGTACCGGACCGGTTCGACCAGGCGATCTCGGTCGAGCTGGCCGAGGGCGTCGACGAAGCCGCCCTCACCGGCGCGTTCGCCCGGCTGACAGAACACCACGACGCCCTGCGCACGCGGTTCGGCCGTGACGACGGCGCCTGGCGGCTGGAAAACGCCGCCGCGGACGACGGTCACTCGCTGCTGCGCTGGTCGCTGTCGGGCCGCGTGCTGCACCTGTCCGCGCACCACCTCGTCGTCGACGGGGTCTCCTGGCGGATCCTCCTCGAGGACCTCGAAACCGCTTACCGCGGCGGGGACCTCGGCCCGCGGACGACGTCGTTCCAGGAGTGGGCCGCGAGGCTGTCCGCGCACGCGGAGGCCGGGGGCTTCGACGACGAACTCGATCACTGGCGCGCGTTGCCGGCCGCCACACCGCTCCCGGTCGACGGCAGCGGGCTCAACACCGTCGCCGAGGAGCGCACGGTCACCGTCCGCCTCTCCGCCGAGGAGACCCGGGCGCTGCTGCGGCAGGTGCCGGACGTCTACCGCACCCAGGTCAACGACGTCCTGCTGACCGCGCTGGGCCGCGTGCTGCGGGACTGGACCGGCGAGGTGCCGGTGATCGACCTGGAAGGCCACGGCCGCGAGGAACTGTTCGACGGCGTCGACCTGTCCCGGACGGTCGGCTGGTTCACCAGCCTGTACCCGGTCGCGCTGGACGTCCCCGAAGACTGGGGCGCGGCACTCAAGTCGGTCAAGGAGCAGCTGCGCGCGGTGCCGCGGCGGGGCATCGGGTACGGCGCCCTGCGGTACCTGACCGGGACCGCGCCGGCAGTCGACCCGCAGGTGAGCTTCAACTACCTCGGCCGGTTCGACCTCCCCAGCGGGCTCTACGCGGGCCCGCCCGGCGACGTGTCGCTGGACGCCGACCTCGCCGGCCGCCGCCCGCACCTGCTCGACGTCGTCGGCCAAGCCGACGTCGACACCCTCCGGTTCACCTGGCACTACGCCGAAACCGTGCACTACGAGGCCACCGTCGCCCGGCTCGCCGAGAGCTTCCTCGCTGCCCTGCGCGGGATCATCCGGCACTGCGCCGAGCCCGGCGCGGGCGGCCGCACGCCGTCCGACTTCCCGCTCGCCCGCCTCAGTCAGAATGTGGTCGACGCGCTCGGCGCGGACGTCGAAGACGCCTATCCGCTGACCCCGATGCAGGCCGGGATGGTCTTCCACGGGCTGGCCCGCCGCGGCGACCGCAACTACTTCGAGCAGATCTCCTTCACCCTCGACGACGTCCCCGACCCGCGACGGCTCGGCGAAGCCTGGCAGCGGGTCGTCGACCGGACGCCGGTGCTGCGCAGCCGGATCGCCTGGGAAGGCGTACCGGAGCCGGTGCAGCTCGTCCAGCGGACCGCCGAGGTCCCGGTGTCCTACCCGGACTGGTCCACAGTGGACGCCGACGCGGAGCTGGCCCGGCTGCTGGAGACCGACCTCGCCGAAGGGCTCGACCTAGCGCGGGCCCCGCTGATGCGGCTCGTCATCGCGAAGGACTCGGCCACCTCGGTGCGGGTCGTGTGGACGTTCCACCACGTGCTGCTCGACGGCTGGAGCGTCTTCGGCGTCCTGTCCGACGTCCTCGCGGTGCTGCGTGGTGAGGAGCCGCCTGCCCGGCGGCCGTTCCGCGACTACGCCGAATGGCTCGCCGCGCAGGACGACGAGCGCGCCGAAGCCCACTGGCGGGCCGAACTCGCGGGCGTGACGCCGACGCCGCTGCCCGGCGGCCGGACCGCCGCCCGCGCACACACCGCCAGCTCGACCGGCCGCGTCCCGGTCGAACTCGACGACGAGACGTCGGCCGCGGTCCAGGCCTTCGCGCGGCGGCACCACCTCACGGTCAACACCGTCGTGCAGGGGGCATGGGCGGCGCTGCTGGCCCGCTACAGCGGCGAGACCGAGGTGTGCTTCGGCGCCACGGTGTCCGGCCGCCCGGCCGAGCTGCCCGGCGCGGACGACATCGCCGGCCTGTTCATCAACACGCTGCCGGTGCGAGTGCGGCTCGACCGCGACCGCGGGGTCGCGGACTGGCTGCGTGACCTGCAGGCGAACCAGGCGGAGGCCCGCCGGTTCGGCCACCTCGGCCTGACCCGGCTGCAGGCGCTCGGCGGCAGCTCCGGGCAGAGCCTCTTCGACAGCATCGTCGTCTTCGAGAACTACCCCGCCGCCGAGGTGCCCGGCCTGCGGGACGTCCGCGCGGCCGAGCGCACGAACTACCCGCTCGGCGTCGTCGCCTACCCCGGCCGCCGGCTCTCGCTGGTGCTGAACCACGACCCGGACGTGATCGCCCCCGCGCTCGCCGAGCGGCTGGCGCACCACCTCGCCGCGCTGGTCCGCGGGTTCGCCGCGGCTCCGCACGAGCCGGCGAGCCGGATCCCGATGCTGTCGGCCGCCGAGACCCGGCAATTGCTGGAGGAGCGCAACGCGACCGCGTGCCCGCTCCCCGGCGGCTCGTTGCCGGAGCTGTTCGCCGCCGCCGTCCGGCGTGACCCCGGCGCGATCGCGCTGGTCACCGACGACGAGTCCGTCACCTACGCCGAGCTGGACGCGTGGTCGAACCGCCTGGCCCACCGGCTGCTCGACCTCGGCGTCCGGCCGGAAGACCGGGTCGCGGTGCTGATGGACCGCTCGCCCGCGCTCGTCGCCGCGGAGCTGGCGATCGTGAAGGCCGGCGGCGCCTACCTCCCGCTCGACCTGCGTGCCCCGGCCGACCGGATGCGGCTGCTGCTGCGCGAAGCCGGCGCCGAAGTCCTGGTGGCCGACCGGAACTGGCTGGCCACCGCCGAGGACGTCCACAGCGGAGTGATCGTCACCGGCGCGGACAGCGCCCCGGCGACGCCGCCCGCGGTCACGACCCACCGCGACCAGCTCGCCTACGTCATCTACACCTCCGGGTCGACCGGGACGCCCAAGGGCGTGGCCGCGCGGCACCGCGACGTCGCCGCGCTGGCCGCCGACCGGCGCTTCGCCGCGCACGACCGCGTCCTGCTGCACTCCCAGCAGGCCTTCGACGCCGCGACCTACGAGCTGTGGGTGCCGCTGCTCAACGGGGGCACCGTCGTGCTCGCCCCGCCCGGCGACCTCGACGTCCACACGCTCGGCCGGGTGCTCACCACCCACGGCGTGACCGGCGCGTTCCTCACCACCGGCCTGTTCCGGCTGGTCGCCCAGGAAGCGCCGGAGGTCTTCGCCGGGGTCCGCGAGGTCTGGACCGGCGGGGACGCCGTGCCCGCGGTCGCCCTGCGCCGCGTCCAGGCCGCGTGCCCGGAGACGCTCGTCGCCGACGTCTACGGGCCGACCGAGACCACGACGTTCGCCACCGTGCACCCGCTGCCCGGCGAGGTCCCCGACGTCGTGCCGATCGGCGCGCCGCTGGACAACACCCGCGTCTACGTCCTCGACGACGAGTTCCGGCTCGTCCCGCCGGGTGCGCCCGGCGAGCTGCACATCGCCGGCGCCGGGCTGGCCCGCGGCTACCTCGGCCGGCCCGGCCTGACCGCCGAGCGGTTCGTCGCCGACCCGTTCGGGCCGCCGGGGGAGCGGATGTACTGCACCGGCGACCTCGTGCGCTGGGACGACGAGGGCGCGCTCGAGTTCGTCGGCCGGGTCGACGAGCAGGTCAAGGTGCGCGGCTTCCGCGTCGAGCCGAGCGAGATCGAAGCCGCGCTGGGCGAGCACCCGGACGTCGTGCAGGCCGCGGTGCTGGCCCGCGCGGACGGCGGCGTGAAGCGGCTGGTCGCCTACGTCGTCGGCGAGACCGAAGGCCTGGCCGAGTTCCTGGGCCGGACCCTGCCCGACTACATGGTCCCGGCCGCGTTCGTGAAGCTCGACCGGTTCCCGGTCAACGTCAACGGCAAGCTCGACCGCCAGGCCCTGCCCGCGCCCGACTTCGGCGGCCACGACCACGTCGCGCCGCGGACCGACCGCGAGCGGGAGTTGACCGCGATCTGGGCCGAGGTGCTCGGCGCCGAGCGCGTCGGGGTCACCGACGACTTCTTCGAGCTGGGCGGGGACTCGATCCTCAGCATCCAGGTCGTGTCCCGGGCCCGGCGCGCCGGGCTGGAGCTGCTGCCCGGCGACCTGTTCACCCACCGCACCCCGGCCGCGCTGGCGGCCGCGGCCCGCACCACCGCCGAAGCCGTCGAACGCGGCCCGGTCAGCGGTCCGGTCCCGCTCACCCCGATCCAGCGCTGGTTCTTCGCGACCCAGACCGCCGAGCCGGCGCACTTCCACCAGTTCGTCCATTTAGGACCCGATTCGGTCGATCTCGCGGCGGCCCGGAAAGCCGTGGACGCGTTGCTGGAGCACCACGACGCCCTGCGCATGCGGTTCACCGGCGAGCAGCAGGAGAACGGCCCGGTCGGTGCCGAAATCCCGTTGGTACGCCTCGACCTTTCCGCCCACGACGTCCGGCTGGCCGTGCACCACCTCGTCGTCGACGGGGTCTCGTGGCGCGTGCTCGCCGAGGACTTCGACCGCGGTTACGCCCAGGCGCTGAAGGGTGAGCCGATCGACCTCGGGCCGCGCACGACGTCGTTCCGCGAGTGGGCGACCCGGCTCACCGAGCACGCGGCCGCCGGCGGTTTCGACGACGAACTCGGCCACTGGCAGGCGGTGGCCGGGGAAACCTCGGTCCCGGTCGACGGCTCCGGGTCGAACACCGTCGCGTCGATGCGCTCGGTCACCGTTCGACTCTCCACAACGGAGACCGAGGCGCTGCTGCGCGAGGTGCCCGCGGCCTACCGCACGCAGGTCAACGACGTGCTGCTGACCGCGCTCGGCCGGGTGCTGCGCGACTGGACCGGCGGCACGCCCGTCGTCGACCTCGAAGGCCACGGCCGCGAAGACCTCTTCGACGGCGTCGACCTGTCACGGACGGTGGGCTGGTTCACCAGTGTCTTCCCGGTCGCACTCGACGTCCCGGACGACTGGGGTGCGGCACTCAAGTCGGTCAAGGAACAGTTGCGCGCGGTGCCCCGCCGGGGCATCGGCTACGGCGCCCTGCGGTACCTGACCGGGACCGCCCCGGACATCGACCCGCAGGTGAGCTTCAACTACCTGGGCCAGTTCGGTTCCGGCCGGCTGGAATCCGACGAGAGCCCGCGCTCGGTACGGGCGCACCTGCTCGACGTCGTCGGCCGCGTCGAGGCGGGCGAGCTGGAACTCACCTGGTACTACGCCGAGGGCGTGCACCGGCAGTCCACTGTGGAACACCTCGCCGCTGGGATGGCCTCGGCGCTGGGCGAGATCATCCGGCACTGCACCCGTCCGGGCGCCGGCGGCCGCACGCCGTCGGACTTCCCGCTGGTGCGCCTCGACCAGTCCACAGTAGACGAACTGGCCGGGGACGGCCGGGCCGTCGAGGACGTCTACCCGCTGACCCCGATGCAGAGCGGCATGGTCTTCCACGCCCTCGCCCAGCGCGAGGAGCGCGTCTACTTCCAGCAGGTCGCCTTCGTTCTCGACGGCGTCGACGACCCCGAGGCGCTCGCGCGGGCCTGGCAGCGGGTCGTCGACCGGACGCCGGTGCTGCGCTCGCGGATCGTCTGGGAAGGCGTACCCGAGCCGGTGCAGGTCGTGTTGCGGCAGGTCACCGTCCCGGTCACCCACCTCGACTGGCGGGGCGCGGACCAGGAGCAGGCGTGGCGGGACGTCGTCGCCGCCGACCGCGCCGAAGGCCTCGACCTGACCGCGAGCCCGCTGCTGCGGCTGACCCTCGCACGGCTGTCGGACACGGAAGTCCGGGTGCTGTGGACGTTCCACCACGTGCTGCTCGACGGCTGGAGCGTCTTCGGCGTGCTCTCGGACGTCTTCGCCGCCTACGCCGGTGGTGAGCTGCCCGAGCGGCCGCCGTTCCGGGACTACGTCGCCTGGCTCGGCCGCCAGGACGACGCCGAGGCGGAACGGTACTGGCGCGGCGAACTCGGCGACCTCGCCGCGCCCGCGCGGCTGCCCTTCGACCGCGCGCCGGCCCACGCCCACGCGACCCGCTCGTCCGAGTGGCTGCGAGTGCCGGTGGACAGCTCGGCCCGGCTGCAGGACGCCGCCCGCCGCGCGGGCCTGACGATGAACACCGTGCTGCAGGGCGCGTGGGCGCTGCTGCTGTCCCGGCTGAGCGGCGAGCGTGACGTCTGCTTCGGCACCACGGTGTCCGGCCGCCCGGTCGACCTGCCCGGGGCCGACGGGATCACCGGCATCTTCATCAACACTCTGCCGGCGCGGGTCACCGCGGACCGCTCGCCGGTCGCGGACTGGCTCGCCGCGCTGCAGGCCCGCCAGGTCGAAGCCCGCCGCTACGGCCACCTGCCGCTGACGAAGCTGCAGGCGTGGAGCGGCACCACCGGCAGCCTCTTCGACAGCCTCGTCGTCTTCGAGAACTACCCGGTCGACGCGGCCGCCGGGGCGGCGCAGGGGCTGCGGCTGCGTGACGTCGACGCCGCCGAGGCGACCAACTACCCGCTCAGCGTCGTCGCCTCGCCGGGGGAGCGGATCACCCTCGACGTCGGCTACGACCCGGACCTGTTCGAGCCCGCGACGGCCGAGCGGATCGCCCGGCAGCTCACCGGCGTCCTCGACGCGTTCGCCGAAGACCTGCACCGCCCGCTCGACGGCATCGACTTGCTCACCGCCGCCGACCGCCACCAGGTGCTCGTCGCCTGGAACGACACGGCCCACCCGGTACCGGACGGCACTCTCGCCGGCCTGTTCGCCGCGCAGGTGGCCCGCACCCCGGACGCTGTCGCGCTCGACGGCGACGACGTCCGCCTGACCTACGCGGAGCTGGCCGACCGCGCCGGGCAGCTGGCCCGGCACCTGGCCGCGCTCGGCGCCGGGCCGGAGACGGTCGTCGGCGTGCTGCTGGACCGCTCGGTGGACCTGGTCGTGGCCGAACTCGCGGCCGTGCTGGCCGGGGCGGCGTACCTGCCGCTCGACACCCGCGCGCCGGCGCCTCGGCTGAAGACGTTGCTGACCGGCGTACCGATCCTCGTCACCGACGAGGCTCGGGCCGCCACCGTGGTCCACAGTGGACACGTGGTGCTGCCAGGCGGGCCGCGCGCCGAAGCTCCGGTGCGGCAAGCGGTTCCGGACAACCTCGCGTACGTCATGTACACCTCGGGTTCGACGGGCAAGCCGAAGGGCGTGGCGGTCCGCCAGCGCGACGTCGTCGCGTTGACCGCCGACCGGCGGTTCGCCGCGCACGAGCGGGTGCTGCTGCACGCCTCCCCGGCCTTCGACGCCTCGACGTATGAGCTGTGGGTGCCGCTGCTGAACGGCGGCACGGTCGTCGTCGCCCCGCCCGGCGACCTCGACGTCGAGACCTACCGGCGGATCATCGCCGAGCACCGCGTCCAGGGCGCGTTCTTCACCGTGGGCCTGTTCCGGCTGCTGGCCCAGGAGGCCCCGGACACCTTCCGCGGCATGCGCGAGGTCTGGGCCGGCGGCGACGCCGTCCCGGCCGCCGCGGTCCGCCGGGTGCGCGAAGCCTGCCCGGAGACCACCGTCGTCGACGGCTACGGCCCGACCGAGACGACCACGTTCGCGACCTCGCACCCGATGCCGGGCGCGGTACCCGACGCCGTCCCGATCGGGAAGCCGCTGGACAACATGCGGGCCTACGTCCTCGACGCGGACCTGCGGCCGGTGCCGCCGGGCGCGCCCGGTGAGCTGCACCTGGCCGGCGCGGGCCTGGCGCGCGGGTACTTCGGCGACCCCGGCCTGACCGCCGACCGGTTCCGGCCCGACCCGTTCGGGCCGCCGGGGGAGCGGATGTACCGGACCGGCGACCTCGTCCGCTGGACCGCCCGCGGCGAGCTGGAGTACACCGGCCGCGCCGACGAGCAGGTCAAGGTCCGCGGGTTCCGGATCGAACCCGGCGAGATCGAGGCCGCGCTGGCCGCGCACCCGGGCGTCGGCCAGGCCGCCGTGCTGGCGCGGGAGGACCACGGGATCAAGCGGCTCGTCGCGTACCACACC
>NZ_JAAGNB010000676.1:0-239 GCF_010550475.1 Amycolatopsis sp. SID8362 | reverse complement strand
GGGAGGCGCACGTCCTGCGCAGCCTCGGCGACCTGCACACCGACGCCGGGGAACTCGCCGACGGGCAGCGCTGCCTGACGCGGTCGCTGGCGCTGTTCGACCAGATCGGGCACCGGCACGCCGCCGCCTACACCCACCGCAGCCTGGCCGAAGCCCGCCGCCGCGCGGGTGATCCGGCGGGCGCGCGGCGGCACCTGCGGGCCGCCATGGGCGTGTTCCGGGAGCTGCACGACCGCCGC
>NZ_JAAGNB010000286.1:0-336 GCF_010550475.1 Amycolatopsis sp. SID8362 | reverse complement strand
CGCGGCCGGCGTGCTCGGGGTCGCGCTGGTGCTGCTGAACCCGTTCGTGCTGTCCGCCATCGGGCTCGAGGTGCTGCTGATCCCGGCCGTGCTGCTGGTGCTCACGGTGGTCGCGCTCGAAGGCCGGGTGCGCTGGTTCGGCGTGGTCGCCGGGCTGGCCGTGCTCACCCGGATCGACCTCGTGGTGTTCGTGGTGGTCATCGCCCTCAGCGCGCCCGCGATCCGGCGGCGGCTGCTGCCCGCGGCCGGCTTCGCGGTGCTGACCGCGGCGCCGTGGTTCCTGGTCAGCTGGATCGTCTTCGGCTCGTTCGTGCCCGACACGCTCGCCATCAAGCA
>NZ_JAAGNB010000231.1:0-256 GCF_010550475.1 Amycolatopsis sp. SID8362 | reverse complement strand
CACGCGCTCACCTGCGCCCTCGGCGCGATCCGGCTGGCCGAGCGGCTCGGCGCGCCCGACGTCCGGCTGCTGCCCGGCTGCCCCGACTTCGGGCGCTGGCTCTCCTGGTGGCACAGCGACGTGAGCTGGGCCGACAACATCGCGGAGTTCCGCACCGTGGCCGAGCCGCTGGTCCGGGCCGCGCGCGAGGCGGGCGTCCGGCTGCTGGTGGAGCCGCACCCGAAGCAGGTCGTCTACGACCGGGCGAGCGCGGACC
>NZ_JAAGNB010000053.1:0-218 GCF_010550475.1 Amycolatopsis sp. SID8362 | reverse complement strand
GTCCGCGTCACGCGCCTGCACGACCGCTACCCGGACGTCGCCCTGCTCACCGACGCCGTCGTACCCGCGCCGGAGGTCGTCGCCGAGCTGGTGGAGGACGGCGTCCCGCACCTGCTGGTGCGCGTCCGCGACGGGACGGGCATCGTCGGGCCGCTGGTCGTGCCGGGCCGCAGCTCGTGCCTGCGCTGCGCCGACCTGCACCGGACGGACCGCGACCC
>NZ_JAAGNB010001869.1:0-8298 GCF_010550475.1 Amycolatopsis sp. SID8362 | reverse complement strand
CCCTCGTGTTCGACCACCCGACCCCGGCCGTGCTCGCCGCGCACCTCGCCGGCCGGACGGACCGGACCGCCGTCACGCGCCCGGCCGAGGCCGACGAGCCGATCGCGATCGTCGCGATGAGCTGCCGGTACCCGGGCGGGGTCGCCTCCCCGGACGACCTCTGGCGATTGGTCGCCGAGGGCCGCGACGCCGTTTCGGTGTTCCCCGCGGACCGCGGCTGGCCCGGCGACCTCTTCGACGACGACCCCGCGCACGGCGGCACGTCCTACGCCCGCGAAGGCGGATTCCTTTACGACGCCGCCGAATTCGACGCGGAGTTCTTCGGCATGTCCCCGCGCGAGGCGACGGCGACCGACCCCCAGCAGCGGCTGCTGCTGGAGATCGCGTGGGAGGCCTTCGAACGCGCCGGGATCGTGCCGGAATCGGTGCGCGGCAGCCGGACCGGCGTGTTCGCCGGCGTGATGTACCAGGACTACGCGACGCGGCTGCAGAACGTCCGAAGTGGACTGGAAGACTACGAGGGCTACCTCGGCAACGGCAGCGCGGGCAGCGTCGCCTCGGGCCGGATCGCGTACGCGTTCGGCCTCGAAGGCCCGGCGATCACCGTGGACACGGCGTGTTCGTCGTCGCTGGTCGCGCTGCACCTGGCGTGCCAGTCGCTGCGCCAGGGCGAGTGCGACCTGGCGCTGGCCGGTGGCGTGGCCGTCCTGTCGACGCCCGCGCTGTTCGTCGAGTTCAGCCGCCAGCGCGGCCTCGCGGCGGACGGCCGCTGCAAGTCCTTCGCCGACGCCGCCGACGGCACCGGCTGGGGCGAAGGCGCGGGTCTCCTGCTGGTGGAACGGCTGTCCGACGCGAGGCGCAACGGCCACCCGGTGCTCGCGGTCGTCCGCGGCTCGGCCGTCAACCAGGACGGCGCTTCCAACGGCCTCACCGCGCCCAACGGCCCGGCCCAGCAGCGGGTGATCCTCCAGGCACTGGCGAACGCGGGCCTGACGACGTCCGAAGTGGACGCCGTCGAGGCACACGGCACCGGCACCACCCTCGGCGACCCGATCGAGGCGCAGGCGCTGCTGGAGACGTACGGGCAGGACCGCTCGGCGCCGCTGTGGCTCGGGTCGCTCAAGTCCAACATCGGCCACACGCAGGCCGCGGCGGGTGTCGGCGGCGTCATCAAGATGGTGATGGCGATGCGGCACGGCGTGCTGCCGAAGACGTTGCACGTCGACGCGCCCTCGTCCCACGTGGACTGGACGGCCGGGTCGGTGGAGCTGTTGACGGAGTCCCGCGAGTGGACTTCGGACCGGCCGCTGCGGGCGGCGGTGTCGTCGTTCGGGGTGAGCGGCACGAACGCGCACGCGATCCTCGAGCACGTCGCCGAGCCGGAGACCGAGCCGGCGGCGGATGGTCCTGTCCCGTGGGTGCTTTCGGGACGGACGCCGGAGGCGCTGCGGGCGCAGGCTGCCGCGCTGCTCGGCCGGGGCGAGCTGCCCGCCGCGTCGGTCGGGGCGGCGCTGGTGTCGGCGCGATCGCTCTTCCGGCACCGGGCGGTCGTGGTCGGCGATCTCGCGGGCGGCCTCACGGCGCTCGCGGACGGTACTCCGGCAGCGAACGTGATCACCGGCGAGGCTGGCACTCCGGGCAAGGTCGCGCTGGTCTTCCCGGGGCAGGGCGCGCAGTGGGCCGGGATGGCCCTCGAACTCGCGGAGGCCTCGCCGGTCTTCGCGGCCCGGTTGGACGAATGCGGTGCCGCGTTGGCATCCTTTGTGGACTGGTCATTGCGGGAGGTGCTGGCCGACGCGGAGGCACTCAGCCGCGTGGACGTCGTTCAGCCCGCGCTGTTCGCGGTCATGGTGTCCCTGGCTGAGCTGTGGCGTTCGTTCGGGGTCGTGCCCGATGCGGTGGTGGGGCACTCGCAGGGTGAGATCGCGGCCGCGGTGGTGTCCGGTGCGCTGTCCCTTGAGGACGGTGCTCGCGTCGTGGCGCTGCGCAGCAAGGCCATCCTGGCGCTGGCCGGTGGCGGGGGAATGGTCTCCGTCGCCGCTTCCCACGAAACCGTGCAGGAACGGCTGATCGACGGGGTGTCGGTCGCGGCGGTCAACGGTCCCACGGCGGTCGTGGTCTCGGGCGTGCCCGAAGCCCTGGACGAGTTCATGGCGGCCTGCCGCGCGGACGACATCCGCGTCAAGCGCGTCCCGGTGGACTACGCGTCGCATTCGCCGCAGGTCGAGCAGCTCCATGACGAGCTGCGTGAGGTGCTGGCCTCCATCACGCCCTGTGAGGGAGACATCGCGTTCATCTCGACGGTGACCGGCGAATGGAACGAGACAGTCGACGCCGAGTACTGGTACACGAACCTGCGCAGCACGGTCCGTCTCGACACCGCGATCGAGCGCCTCAAGAGCGAGGGTTTCGGTACCTTCGTCGAAGCCTCGCCGCACCCGGTGCTCACGATGGCGCTTGGGGATGAGGTAATCGCGCTGGGAAGTCTCCGCCGTGACGACGGTGGGCTGACCCGCTTCCACACAGCGCTCGCCGAAGCCCACGTCAACGGCGTCCGGGTCGACTGGACGCCGGCTTTCCCCGACGTGGTCCCCGCCGACCTGCCCACCTACGCCTTCCAGCGCGAGCGGTACTGGCTCGACGTCCCCGAAGCCGAGCCGGTCCACGCCGACCCCGCGGACCAGCGGTTCTGGGAGGTCGTCGGCGACCAGGACGTCCCGGCCTTCGCGGGCGTCCTCGACCTCGCCGAAGACGCCCCGCTCGACGCCGTCCTGCCCGCGCTGGCGAAGTGGCGCAGCCGACGGCACGACGAGTCCACAACGGACTCC
The DNA here is from genome assembly GCF_010550475.1 of Amycolatopsis sp. SID8362. Lineage (NCBI taxonomy): Bacteria > Bacillati > Actinomycetota > Actinomycetes > Pseudonocardiales > Pseudonocardiaceae > Amycolatopsis > Amycolatopsis sp. SID8362. The sequence continues at coordinate 5,470 of NZ_JAAGNB010001869.1, read as the reverse complement.
TGGCGCTACCGCATCGCCTGGCGTCCCGTCACGACGTCGCCGTCCCGGCTCGCCGGACGCTGGCGAGTCTTCGGCGACGGCGACGACGTCCGCGAGATCCTCACCGCCCGCGGTGCCGAGATCGTCGAGGACGACGAGAACCTGACCGGCGTGGTGGCCATCCGGCCGGACGCCGCCACCGCCCTCGAACTGACCCGCGTCGACGCTCCACTTTGGCTCCTCACCGAGGGCGCGGTGGCCGCCGGGCCCGACGACGTCCCGGATCCCGCGCAGGCCCAGGTGTGGGGCCTCGGCCGGATCGCCGGGCTCGAACACCCCGCCCGCTGGGGCGGCCTGGTCGACCTGCCGCCGTCCCTCGACGAGACCGCCGGCGCGCGGCTGGCCGCCGTGCTGACCGGGACCACCGGCGAAGACCAGGTGGCCGTGCGTGCTTCCGGCGTGTTCGCCCGGCGGCTCGTCCACGCCGAGACCGGCGAACCCGCGAGGCGCTGGCGGCCCGAAGGCACGGTGCTCGTCACCGACGCCGACGGTCACGCGGCCGTCCGCCTCGCCCGCTGGCTGATCGCGCGGGGTGCCACCCGGATCGTGCTCGCCGCGGCCGCGCTGCCCGGTGTGGAAACCTTGCGCGACGCCGAAATCGTCGAGGCGTACTGCGATGTCGCCGACCGCGACCAGCTGGCCGCGGTGCTCGAAGCGCACGGTCCGGTCCGGTCGGTGTTCCACACCGCCGGAGTCACCGACCTGGCCCCGCTCGCCGAGACCGGGCCGGAACAACTCGAGCGCGCCCGCCGCGTGAAGGCAGGTACGGCCGACCACCTCGACGCGCTGCTGCCCGACGACCTCGACGCGTTCGTGTTGTTCTCGTCCATCGCCGCGGTCGTCGGCAGCGGTGCCCACGGTGCCTACGCGGCGGCCAACGCGCACCTCGACGCGCTCGCCGAGCGGCGCCGGGCCCGTGGAGCTACCGCGACGTCGATCGCCTGGGGCGTCTGGGATGCCGACGAAGGCGTCGACCGCGAGCGGCTGGTCGCCGAGGGCGTGCCGCCGCTCGATCCCGAGCTGGCGCTGACCGCGCTCGGCCGGGCCCTCGACCACGACGACACCACCGTGGTGGTCGCCGACGTCGACTGGGTGCGGTTCGCCCCGGCGTTCGCCGCCGCCCGGCCGCGGCCGCTACTCGCGGAAATCCCGGAAGCCGTCGAGGAAATCCCGGTCCAGACCACGGGGTTCGCCGCCCAGCTGGCCGGGCTGAGCGCGGCCGACGCCCACCGCGCGCTGACCGACCTGGTCCGCGCGCAGGCCGCCGCCGTGCTCGGGCACGCCTCCCCGGCCGGGGTCGACGTCGAACGCGCCTTCTCCGAACTCGGCTTCGACTCGCTGACGGCGGTCGAGCTGCGTACCCGGCTCGCCACCGCGACCGGCCTGCGGCTGCCCACGACGCTGGTGTTCGACCACCCGAACAGCGCCGCCCTCACCGCGTTCCTGCTGGCCGAGCTGACCGGCGCGGAGGCGGCCGTCACCGCGGCCCGCCCGGTCCGCACCCGCGACGACGACCCGATCGTCGTGGTGGGCATGGGCTGCCGCTACCCGGGCGGCGCCGCGTCGCCCGACGAGTTCTGGGACCTGGTCGCCGCCGGGCGCGACGCCGTCGGCCCGTTCCCCGCCGACCGCGGCTGGGACCTGTCCGCGCTCTACGACCCGGACCCCGACCACCCGGGCACGACCTACGCGCGGGCGGGCGGATTCCTTTCCGGCGCCGCGGAGTTCGACGCCGCGTTCTTCGGCATGAGCCCGCGCGAGGCGGTCGCGACCGACGCCCAGCAGCGGCTGCTGCTCGAGACGTCGTGGGAGGCGCTGGAACACGCGGGCATCGACCCGGCGACGCTGCGCGGCTCCGCGACCGGCGTGTTCGCCGGCGTGATGTACAGCGACTACGGCGGTTTGCTCGCAGGCAGCGACTACGAAGGCCAGCAAGGCAACGGCAGCGCGCCGAGCGTCGCCTCCGGCCGCGTCGCCTATACCCTCGGGCTGGAAGGCCCGGCGGTCACCGTGGATACGGCGTGTTCGTCGTCGCTGGTGGCGCTGCACTGGGCATCGCAAGCCTTGCGCTCGGGGGAGTGCACGCTGGCGCTGGCCGGCGGCGTCACCGTGATGGCGACCCCGGCCACGTTCGTCGAATTCGCCCGCCAGCGCGGGCTTTCGCCGGACGGCCGCTGCAAGGCGTTCTCCGATGACGCCGACGGCACCGGCTGGGCCGAAGGCGTCGGCCTGCTGGTGCTGGAACGCCAGTCGGACGCGCTCCGCAACGGGCACCGGATCCTCGCGGTGGTACGGGGTTCCGCGGTCAACCAGGACGGCGCGTCGAACGGCCTGACCGCGCCGAACGGCCCGTCGCAGCAGCGGGTCATCCGCGCCGCGCTCGCCGGTGCCGGGCTGTCCACTTCGGACATCGATGTCGTCGAGGCGCACGGCACCGGGACCGCGCTGGGCGACCCGATCGAGGCTCAGGCGCTGCTGGCGACCTACGGCCAGGACCGCTCGACACCGCTCCTGCTCGGCTCGGTGAAGTCCAACATCGGCCACACCCAGGCCGCGGCCGGGGTTGCGGGCATCATCAAGATGATCCAGGCGATGCGGCACGGCGTCGTCCCGGCGAGCCTGCACGCGGGCACACCGTCGTCCCATGTGGACTGGTCGGCGGGCGCGGTCGAGGTCGTCACCGAAAGCCGTGCCTGGCCGACGTCGGAACGACTGCGCCGGGCCGGGATCTCGTCGTTCGGAATCAGCGGCACCAACGCGCACGTGATCATCGAGCAGGCACCCGAGGTGGCCGCCCCGGCTGAAGCTCTTGACGGGCCGGTGATCTGGCCACTGTCCGCGCGCTCGGCCGCGGCGCTGCGGACCCATGCGGCCCGCTTGGCGTCCACTGTGGAGGAATTCCCCGCGGGCGACGTCGGCCGGGCACTGAGCCTGCGTTCGCGGTTCGCGCACCGTGCGGTCGTCGTCTCCGAGCGGCCTGCCGAAGCCTTGGCCGCCTTCGCCGCCGGTGAACCGTCGCCGGACGTCATCGAAGGCGTGGCCACGACCGGGTCGACCGCGTTCCTGTTCTCCGGGCAAGGTGCGCAGCGCCCGGGCATGGGCCGCGAACTGGCCGCGCGCTTCCCGGTGTTCGCTGCCGCCTTCGAGGAAGTCCTCGACCGGCTCGACCCGGCCGTCCGGTCCGCTGTGGATGACGAGCGTGTGCACCGCACCGAATACACCCAGCCGGCGCTGTTCGCGTTCGAGGTCGCCGCCGCGCGGCTGCTCGAATCCCGGGGCGTGCGCCCGGATTTCGTCACCGGGCACTCGGTGGGCGAGATCGCGGCCGCGCACATCGCCGGCGTGCTGTCGCTCGACGACGCCTGCGCACTCGTTTCGGCCCGGGCCCGGCTCATGGGCGACCTGCCCGAAGGCGGCGTGATGATCGCCATCCGGGCGTCCGAAGTGGACGTTCGCCCGCTGCTGGGCGAGGGTGTCGACATCGCCGCCGTCAACGGGCCCACCTCGGTGGTGCTGTCCGGCCTCGAGGACGCCGTCACGGCCGTCGCGGACAAGTTCGGCAAGCAGCGGCGGCTGCGCGTCTCGCACGCGTTCCACTCGCTGCTGATGGATCCGATGCTGGCGGAGTTCGGCGAAGTCGTGGCCGGTCTGACATTCGCCGAGCCGAAGATCCCGCTCATCGCTTCCGGCGACGTCACGGATCCGGCGTACTGGGTGCGGCACGTGCGCGACACTGTCCGGTTCGGCGACGCCCTCGAACGGCTCGCCGGGGTGACCCGGTTCGTCGAGGTCGGCCCGGACGCGGTGCTGGCCGGACTGGTCGAGGTGCCCGACGCGGTCGTCGTGCCGGTCGTCCGCCGCGACCGCGGCGAGCAGCGGACGTTCCTCACCGCGCTGGCCCGGCTGCACGTCTCCGGCCTCGACGTAGACTGGGCCACCGCGGGGCCGCGGGCCGACCTGCCCGCGTACCCGTTCGAGCACCGGCGGTTCTGGCCACCGGCCCGCCCCGCCGGCGGCCCACGAGGAGGGCACCCGGTGCTCGGCGCGGCCGTCGAGGTGGCGGGGACGGGCACGCTCGTCAGCACCGGCCGCCTGTCGGCGTCCACGCAGCCGTGGCTGGCCGACCACCTCGTCTTCGGCGCGAATCTCGTGCCGGGCACGGCATTCCTCGAACTGGCCCGCCACGCCGGAGCCGAGGCGGGCTGCCCGCGCGTCGGCGACCTGACCCTCCTCGCCCCGCTCGTGCTCACGGATGCGGTCACCGTGCAGGTTTCGGTCGCCACCCCCGACGCGAACGGCCACCGCCCGGTGGAAATCCACTCCTGCGGCGACGACGGCGAGTGGACCCGGCACGCGACCGGCGTCCTCACCCCGGACTCGGCCCCGGACATGGAGATGGGTGACTGGCCGCCCGCGGCCGCCACCGAGTTCACTGTGGACGGTGCCTACAAGACCCTGGCCGAGCGCGGGTTCGCCTACGGCCCGGCGTTCCAGGGCCTGAAGGCGCTGTGGCAGCGTGGCGACGAGCTGTTCGCCGAAGTCCGCGTCGACGAGGCCGAAGGCTTCGGCCTGCACCCCGCGCTGCTCGACGCCGTCCTGCACGCCCAGCTCGTGGCCGACCCCGACGGCCCGCCCGCGCTGCCGTTCACCTGGCGCGGGGTGTCGGTGCACCGGCCCGGCGCGACCGACCTGCGCGTCCGGCTCGCCCCGGCGGGTCCGGACACGATCAGCCTGACCATCGCCGACGCGTCCGGCGCACCGGTGGCGTCGGTCGAGGGCCTCACCGTCCGCGAAGCCGGGCAGCCGCGGGCCGCCCACCTCTACCGGCTCGACTGGACACCGGTCGCGGGCGCACCCGCCGACGTCGTCACCCTTCCCGGGTACGCGCTGGACGAATTGGCGGTGGTCCCCGAGTTCGTCGAGGTGGCCGTCCCGTCGGGAATGGACATTCGCACCGTCACGGCCGACGTGCTGGCGCTCGTGCAGACGTGGCTGGCCGACTCCCGGTTCGACGCCGCGAAGCTGGTCGTCCGGACCACCGGCGCGCTCGACGGCGAGGACTTCGCCGCGGCCGCCGTCTGGGGCCTGGTGCGGTCCGCGCGACAGGAGAACCCGGGCCGGTTCGTGCTCGTCGACTCCGACGGATCCCTGCCCCCGCGGGACTTCCTCGGCAACGGCGAACCCGAACTGTCCATCGTGGACGGAGTGGTGTCGGCCGCGCGCGTCGGCCGGGCCACGCCCGGGGATCCCGGCACCGAATGGGACCGCGACCGCGCGGTGCTCGTCACCGGCGGCACGAGCGGCCTCGGCGCGCTGGTCGCCCGCCACCTCGCCATGAGCGGGCACCGGCACCTGGTCCTGGTCAGCCGGTCCGGGCGCCCCGAACCCGGCCTCCTCGACGACCTGGCGGACCTCGGCGCCGAAGCCGACG
>NZ_JAAGNB010001811.1:0-309 GCF_010550475.1 Amycolatopsis sp. SID8362 | reverse complement strand
ACCACGCCAGCCGGGCGTCGAGCAGCGCGCGGTCGCCGGCATCTTCGGCGGCGACCACCGGCCAGCCCAGTGCCGCGCCCTGCGCGGTCACCTTCCCGCCGCCGGCCACCGGGTCGACGGCGACCACGGGTACGCCCGCCTTCAGGCCGAGCACCAGTCCGTGCAACCGCGTGGTCACCACGACGTCCATTGTGGATAGCAGCGACACGAACTGGTCGGGTGTCGCACACCGTTCCCAGTCGTCGTGCGCCAGGCGGGTGTCCAAGGGCACCCGGGCGCAGTCGAGCCCGGCGAGCCAGCCGGTCAGCG
>NZ_JAAGNB010001709.1:0-296 GCF_010550475.1 Amycolatopsis sp. SID8362 | reverse complement strand
CCGGCGCCGTCGGGCGAGGGCTGGGGCCTGCGGATCGCGCTGGCCGTCGTCGCGGTCGCGCAGCTCGGCCTGGCGTTCGCCCAGCTGCTCGGCACCGCGGGCGGTCACGGCGGCCTGCACTTCGACCACGAAAGCGGCGCGTGGAACCTGGCGGTGGGCATCGGCCTGCTGGCCGCGGTCCTCCGCCCGAGGACCGCGGCCGGCCAGCTGCCGCTGCTGACCGGCTTCGTCGGGGTCCTGCTGGTGCTCTCGGCGGGTGACCTGGCGGCCGGGCAGGTGACACTGGCCCGGCTGGC
>NZ_JAAGNB010001652.1:0-289 GCF_010550475.1 Amycolatopsis sp. SID8362 | reverse complement strand
GGTGCCCGGCGAGCGTGCCCAGCAGGCCCGCCGCGGTCAGCCGCTCCGACCACTTCCGCAGCCGGTGCGCCTTGCCCGTCGTGTACGCCTCCGCCGTCAGGCCGAGACGCTTCTCCAGCACCTTCGACGCCACCAGCTCGGTCACCGCGCCCATCGCGGCCAGCGCGCGGGCCGGGCCCGCCTCCTCGACCGGGACCAGCACCATCGCGAAGCCGCCGGAGCTGGCCGCCGCGGAGCCGGCGAAGACGAACGGCAGCTGCGGATGGGCTTCGTGCCACGCCGGGACGGC
>NZ_JAAGNB010001413.1:0-951 GCF_010550475.1 Amycolatopsis sp. SID8362 | reverse complement strand
CGCCGGGTACCGCGGCGACGGCTCTTCGGCCGCGGCGAGCAGCGAGATGATGCCGGTGACCCCGGCGGTGCCGGCCAGCCGGCGCGCCAGTTCCCCGCGGTCGGCGCAGTCGTCGTCGACGACGAGCCGTCGCACCTGCGCGCCGTGGCCGAGCAGGGCCGCGACGACCTCGTCCTCGGCGATCCCCGCCGTGGTGACGACGAGCCAGCTGCCGGTGAGCACCGGGGCGGCGGTGGTCCGCACCGGCTTCCAGGTCACGCGGTAGCGCCAGGAGTCCACTGTGGAGCGCTGGTCGCGGCGGCGGCGCCACGCGGCCAGCGACGGCAGCAGCGAGTCCAGCGACGGCCGCTGGTCCTCGCCGAGGTCCAGGATCTCCGCCAGCTCACCGGCATCCCCGCGGCCGACGGCGTCCCAGAGCCGCTCCCCGGCCGGGTCGGCGGCCGGGGCGACGGTGACGGCGGGCGCTTCGGCCCAGTAGAGCTCCCGCTGGAAGGCGTAGGTCGGCAGGTCCACCCGCCGGGCGCCGGGGAAGACCGGCTCCCACCGCACCGCGGCGCCGTGGGCGTGCGCCTCGCCGAGGGACTTCAGGAACCGCTCGATCCCGCCCTCGTCGCGGCGAAGCGTGCCCAGCGCCACCACGTGCGCGCCGGCCGCCTCGGCGACCTCGCCGATGCCCATGGTGAACACCGGGTGCGCGGAAACCTCGAGGAACAGCTCGTGCCCGTCGGCGGCGAGGGCGCCCACCGCGGCGCCGAACTCGACCGTCTGGCGCAGGTTGCGGCACCAGTAGGCCGCGTCCAGCTCTTCGGCCGGCACGCGCGCACCGGTCACCGTCGAGTAGAACGGCACGTCGGTGGCCCGCGGCCGGACCGGGGCGAGCAGGGTCATCAGCTCGTCGGTGATCGCGTCGACCTGCATGGAGTGGGCGGCGAAGTCGACGCCCTCGAGCCG
>NZ_JAAGNB010001314.1:0-203 GCF_010550475.1 Amycolatopsis sp. SID8362 | reverse complement strand
TCCACCTCGGCGGGCGGCTCGGCGAGCACGCGCACGCTGACGCGCACCGGCCCGGCCGCCGTGCCGGTGCGGATCACCACGCCCCTGGCGGCGGCTTCCACCAGGCCGTTCTCCGCGAAGTCGCCGTACGCCGGGAAATCGCCCTCGGTCAGGGCGAACACGTGGTCGCGGACGTCCACGGACGTGCTCCCGGACCGCGGCAG
>NZ_JAAGNB010001261.1:0-204 GCF_010550475.1 Amycolatopsis sp. SID8362 | reverse complement strand
CGGCGATCCCCGCCTGCGCGGCACCGTAGTACCAGCCGGCCGGGATCAGGTCGAAGATCGACTTGCGGCTGGCATCGAGCCCCGGGTCGGTCACCGAGGGCAGGTACCAGACCAGCCGCGGGTGCGCCCCGAGCAGGCGCAGCGCCAGCGCCGCGTTGCCCTGCTCGGCGAGCCGCGAGTTGGTCAGCGGCGCCGCCGAGCCGA
>NZ_JAAGNB010001206.1:0-1247 GCF_010550475.1 Amycolatopsis sp. SID8362 | reverse complement strand
GGCGACGTCGGCCAGCGCGGCCGCCGGCACCGTCGCGATGTGGACGCGCAGGTCGCGGCAGGCGACGCGGTAGCCGCCGCGGGGGAAGCTGCCGAGGCACACGTCGCCCGGCCCGTAGCGCTCGACGTCCTTGCCCAGCTCGGCGTGGGTCGTGCCGGCGACGAGCGTGCTCACCGACAGGTCGTCGGTGCCTTCCAGCGACAGGGTCACCGCGGACGGCAACGTGAAGTCGACGAAGCTCAGCCCGCGCGCGCTGACCTGGGACAACGCCAGCCCGGACGTGCGGCCGAACGCCGCGGCCTCGCCGGGACGGGCGGTGTACATCCGGCGGATGAACTCCTGCGCCTCGTCCGGGTCGGCCGTCACGAACCTCGACCGTTCGGGCGCGGCGAGGCGTACGGGTTCAGCGGCCATGAGATCGCCCTTCTCCCGGCTGCTGTACCCGCTACGGTACGCGCGCGGGAGAGTCAGCGCTCCGGTGCGAGCGCGGCCGTCAGGGTGGGGTAGACCCGTATGCCCGTGGGCAGTTCGAGGAGCTCGAACAGGCCGGTGACCGGCTTTCCCGCGACCACCCCGAACGACGCGGGGCAGGCCGCGGACCGGCGGTGCAGTTCGTCGATCAGGTGCAGCCCGGCGGCCGAGCAGAACGTCACGCCGTCGAAGTCCGCGACGACCGCCGTCGTGCCGCGGGCGAAGACCTCGCCGAGACGGATCCGGACGGCGGGGACCGTGCCGAGGTCGAGCTCCCCGGCGACGGCCAGCACACCGGTGCCGCCCAGCCGGTGGACGGCGACCGAGACGTTCAGGCGCTCCGGCACTCCAGCTCCACTCGTGACCGCGGATCGTCCGTTCGATTCGAGTGAATCGCCGTGCGGGAACCGGGCGCAGCACCGTGGGCGAACAATGGCGGGCCACGGAACGAAACGGCGCCGTTCAGCAGGATCGGCAGCAGGCAGGCGGAGCTTGTGGAACCGGTTCCGAGGATCGCCCCACGGCGCCGGACTGTCAAGGCTTGACAGGCGGGTGCCGGTGGTATGAACCTTTCTACCGATCGTCCCCGCCGGCCCCCGTGGGCATCCGCCCGGCGCTCAGGGGCGAGCCGGATGACGTCGTCCTGACCGGCGGCGGCTCCGTCCAGTTTCCCGGCCAGGGAGGAACCATGCCCACGAACGCCCCGCCGCGGCCGCGCCGTCGCGGACCCGTCACCCGCCTCGCGACCACGGCCGCCGCACTCGCGGTCGCCGCGC
>NZ_JAAGNB010000956.1:0-4717 GCF_010550475.1 Amycolatopsis sp. SID8362 | reverse complement strand
AGCCCGAGCTCGCTGGTCAGCGGCGTCATGCCCGCCCCGGCCATGCGGTGCAGGTCGCCCTCGGCGAGGTGCCCGGTCATCGAGCTGGCCTCGGCCCAGAGTCCCCAGGCCAGCGCCACCGCGGGCAGGCCGTGGGCGCGGCGGTGCTGGGCGAGCGCGTCGAGGTAGGCGTTCGCGGCGGCGTAGTTGGCCTGGCCCGCGCCGCCCATGGTGGCGGCGAAGGACGAGAACAGCACGAAGGCCGACAGCCCGGAGGTGAGTTCATGCAGGTTGAGGGCCGCGTCGGCCTTGGGCCGCAGCACGGCGTCCAGACGCTCCGGCGTGAGGGATTCGACGACGCCGTCGTCGAGGACGCCGGCCGCGTGCACCACCGCCGAAACGGGGTGCTCGGCCAGAACCGCCGCCAGCTGCGCGCGATCCGCGACGTCGCAGGCGATCGCCGTCGCGGTGGCGCCGAGCCCGGAAAGCTCGGCGAGGAGTTCGGGCGCGGGAGCGCTGCGGGACAGCAGGAGCAGCCGCCGGACGCCGTGACCGGCGACCAGGTGCCGGGCGACCAACCCGCCGAGCAGGCCGGACGCGCCGGTGATCAGGACCGCGTCGTCGCCCCACGCGGGTGTGGTGTCCGGAGTGGACGCTCGGGTCAGCCGCGGGACGTGCCACTTCCCGTCGCGCAGCGCCAGCTGCGGTTCTCCGAGCGGCAGTTCCGCCGGAACCTCGTCGGCGTCGAGCAGCACGAACCGGCCGGGGTTCTCGGCCTGGGCGGAGCGCACCAAGCCGGTGACGGCCGCCGCGGCGAGGTTCGGCACGTCTTCGCCGCCGACCGAGACCGCGCCGGTGGTCGCGATGACCAGGAGTTCCTCGACCGCCAGCGATTCCTGGAGTCGCGTGAGGACCGCCGCGGTCGTCTCCCGCACTGTCCCTTCCGGAACCCGGAACACGATGAACTCGCTGGTCAGCTCGGTGCCGGTCAGCTCGGGCCAGGTGACTTCGAAGAGCGCGTCCGAAGTGGACTCGGTCTTGGCGGGCGTCCGCAGCGTCAGCGACCGGACCTCGCCGACCGGAGCGCCGGTCTCGTCGGCCAGGGTCAGTGCGACCGCGTCACCGGACACCGGCGTCAACGTCACCCGCAGCACGGTCGCGCCGGACGCGGTCAGCGAGACGCCGCTCCAGGCGAACGGCAGCTTCGGCCCGTCCGCGGTCGCCGCCAGTGCACCGAACCCGGCCGCGTGCAGGGCCGCGTCGAGCAGTGCCGGGTGCAGGCCGAACCGGGCCGCTTCGGCGCGCAAGGCCTCGGGCAGCTCGACTTCGGCGAAGACCTCGCTCCCCCGGGTCCAGACCGTGCGCAGGCCGCGGAACGCCGGGCCGTAGTCGACGCCGGTCGCCGCCATGGCCGGGTAGAAGCCGTCCAGCTCGACGCGCTCGGCCCCCGCCGGCGGCCACTCCGAGGCGTCACTTTCACGTGAAAGTGACGCCTCCGAAAGGAAGCCGGTGGCGTGGCGGGTCCACGGGGTGAACTCGTCCGGTCGCGAGTGGATGGTGAGGTCGCCGTCGGCGGCCACCGAAACCTGGACGTGCACCCCGCCCGCGGCCGGCAGCACCAGCGGCGTCTCGAGCGTGAGTTCGTCGAGGGTGCGGCGGCCGACCTGATCACCGGCGCGGATCGCGAGTTCGACGAACGCCGTGCCCGGCAACAGGACTTCGCCGCCGACTCGGTGGTCGGCCAGCCATGGGAGGTTGTGCAGTGACAGCTTTCCGGTCAGCACGGCGCCGCCGGAGTCCGCGAGCCCGACCACGGCGCCGAGCAGCGGGTGCTCCGCGGGGGTGAGCCCGAGGCCGCCCGCGTCGCCGATGGCGACCAGCCGCGGCCAGTACCGCTCGTGCTGGAAGGCGTAGGTCGGCAGTTCGGTGCGCCGCGCGCCGGGGAAAGCGTCGTCCCAGCGGACTTCGACGCCGTGCACCCAGGCCTCGGCCAGCGAGGTGTGGAACCGCGCGAGGCTGCCTTCCCCGCGGCGCAGGGTCCCGAACGCGGCGTCCCCGATCGCCATGGTCAGCACGGGGTGCGGCGAGGCCTCGACGAACGTCCGAAAACCCTGACCGGTCAACGCCGTCACGGCGGTGTCGAGCCGGACCGGACGGCGGAGGTTGGTGTACCAGTACTCGGCGTCCAGCTCGGTACCGTCGAGCCAATCGCCGGTGACCGTCGAGAAGAACCCGGTCGACGCCTTCACCGGCTGGACGGGCGCCAGGACCCCCAAGAGGCGGTCGCGGATCCGTTCCACCTGCGGCGAATGCGAGGCGTAGTCCACCGGGATCCGCTTCGCGCGGACGTCGTCGGCGGCGCAAGCGGCCATCAGTTCGTCGAGCGCGTCCGGCGTCCCGGAGACGACCACCGCGGCCGGGCCGTTGATCGCGGCGATCGACAGCCGCTCGCCCCACGGCGTGATCCGGGCCGCCACCGCGTCGGCGCTTTCGGCCAGCGAGACCATGCCACCCTGCCCGGCCAGCTCCAGGATCGCCTGGCTGCGCAACGCGACCACACGCGCACCGTCCTCAAGGGACAGTGCACCGGAGACGACAGCGGCGGCGATCTCGCCCTGCGAATGCCCGACGACCGCGGCCGGCTCGACGCCGTACGAGCGCCAGAGTTCCGCCAGCGACACCATCACGGCGAAGAGCGCGGGTTGCACGACGTCGACGCGCTCCAGCATCACGGAGTCGCGGATGACGTCGGTCAGCGACCAGTCCACAAAGGAGGACAGCGCCGTCGCGCACTCGTCCATGCGGGCGGCGAAGACCGGCGATTCGGCCAAGAGGTCCACGGCCATCCCGGCCCACTGGGAACCCTGGCCAGGAAACACCATCGCGACCTTCCCCGCGGTGGCCATCCCCTTGACGACGGCGGGCGAGGGGAGATCTTCGGCCAGCGCGGCGAGCCCGGCGGCCAGGCCGTCGCGGTCACCGACGACCGCCGTGCGATAGTCGAACGCGGATCGGGTCGTGGCCAGCGAAAGCCCGATGTCTCCGACCGGCCCGCTCACGCCGGCGAGCGCGGCGGCTTGGCCGCGGAGCGCCTCGGCCGACCGGGCCGACAGCACCCAGGGCACGACCTGCCCGGACTCGTCGGGGCCTGCGACGCGAACGTCCTCGACCGGGGCTTCCTCCAGGATCGTGTGCACGTTGGTGCCGCTCATGCCGAACGCCGAGATCGCGGCCCGTCGCGGCCGGTCCGACGGCCACTCGCGGCGCTCGGTGAGCACCTCCACCGCACCGGCGGACCAGTCCACCCGGGACGACAGCTCGTCGACGTGCAAGGTCCGCGGGAGCACGGCGTGCCGCAGGGCCATGACCATCTTGATGACCCCGGCGACCCCGGCGGCGGCTTGGGTGTGGCCGATGTTGGACTTCACGGAACCGAGCCACAGCGGCGTTTCGCGGTCCTGTCCGTAGGTCGCGAGCAGTGCCTGGGCTTCGATCGGGTCGCCGAGCGTCGTCCCGGTGCCGTGCGCCTCCACCGCATCGACGTCCGCTGTGGACAGTCCCGCGTCGGCGAGCGCGGCCCGGATGACTCGCTGCTGCGACGGTCCGTTGGGGGCGGTCAGGCCGTTCGACGCTCCATCGGAGTTGATCGCCGAGCCGCGGACGATCGCCAGCACCGGGTGACCGTTCCGGCGGGCGTCCGAAAGCCGTTCCACCACGACCATGCCGCTGCCCTCGCCCCACGAGGTGCCATCGGCGGCTTCGGCGAACGCCTTGCACCGCCCGTCGGCGGCCAGGCCGCGCAGCCGGCTGAACGCGATGAACGAGCCCGGGGTCGGCAGCACGGTCACGCCACCGGCCAGCGCGAGGTCGCACTCCCCCTGCCGCAGCGCTTGCACCGCCAGGTGCAGCGCGACCAGCGACGACGAGCACGCCGTGTCGACGGTGAGCGTCGGCCCCTCCAGCCCGAACGCGTACGCGACACGTCCGGAAAGGACACTCGCCGCGTTGCTCGTGGCGAGGTGCCCTTCGAGGGCTTCGGCGGCGCTGAGCATGAGGGTGCCGTAGTCCTGGCCGTTGGAGCCGACGAAGACACCGGTCCGGCTGCCCTTCAGCGACGGCGGCCGGATACCCGCGTGCTCGAAGGCCTCCCACGACGTCTCCAGGAGAAGCCGCTGCTGCGGGTCCATCGCCAGTGCCTCACGCGGCGAGATGCCGAAGAAGCCCGCGTCGAAATCCGCGACGCCGTCGAGGAAACCGCCCTCCCGCACGTACGACGTCCCGGGAGCCTCGGGGTCCGGGTCGTACAGCGAACCCAGTTCCCAGCCGCGGTCCTCGGGGAACCCGGAGATCGCGTCCCGTCCATCGTGGACCAGGTCCCACAGCTGCGCCGGGGTCCGGACGCCGCCGGGGAACCGGCAGCCGAGGCCGACGATCGCGATCGGCTCGGGGGTCTGCGCTTCCTGGAGCCGCCGGCGGGTGTCCTGAAGATCGGCCGTGACCCGCTTGAGGAAGTAGCGGAGCTTTTCCTCGTTGTCCATCGTCGTTCACTCCATGCAGTAGCGGGCGCCGGATCAGGAGATGCCGAACTCTTTGCCGAGGAGGTCGAACATCTCCTCGTCGCTGGCGGTGTCGAGGCTCGGGGCGGCGGTTTCGCCCGCCCAGCCCGCGGCGAGCAGCCGCAGCTGCTCCGCCACCCGGGCCCGGTCGGCGTCGCCCAGGCTCGCGCCGAGCCGGCCGA
>NZ_JAAGNB010000675.1:0-3102 GCF_010550475.1 Amycolatopsis sp. SID8362 | reverse complement strand
GACCGACGAGGTCCCGGCCCTGCTGCGCGGGCTCGTGCCCGCCGGCCGCCGGGTCACCCGCGGCAGCGTCGTGGGCTCGCAGTCCTCGGCGCTGCAACGGAAACTGGCCGGGCTCGGCGCCGAGGACCGCGAGCAGGTGCTCGTCGACCTCGTCCGCGGGCACGCCGCCGTGGTGCTCGGGCACGCGTCGGCCGAAGCCGTCGAAGCCGACCGCCCGTTCAAGGAGCTCGGCTTCGACTCGCTCACCGCGGTCGAGCTGCGCAACCAGCTCAACGACGCCACCGGGCTGCGCCTGCCCGCGACCCTGGTGTTCGACTACCCGACGCCGGTGGTGCTCGCCGGGTTCCTCGTCGACGGGCTGCGCGGCGCGGCCAGCGAGCTGACGCTCGCCCCGACCCCGATGACACGTCTCCTCGACGACGACCCGATCGTCATCGTCGGCATGGGCTGCCGCTTCCCGGGCGGGGTCACCTCACCCGAAGACCTGTGGCGGCTCGTCGAGACCGGCACCGACGCGATCACCGGCTTCCCGACCGACCGCGGCTGGAACATCGACGCGCTCTACCACCCCGACCGCGACCACCCCGGCACCTCCTACACCCGCGAAGGCGGGTTCCTGCACGACGCGGCCGAGTTCGACGCCGGGTTCTTCGGCATGAGCCCGCGCGAGGCGATGGCGACCGACGCACAGCAGCGGCTCCTGCTGGAGACCACCTGGGAGGCGATCGAACGCGCGGGCATCGACCCGGCGACGCTGCGCCGCTCGGCGACCGGCGTCTTCATGGGCGCGATGTACCAGGACTACAGCGACATCCTGCAGAACTCCGAGAGCGACAAGGAGGGCTACCAGGCCACCGGCAGCGTCGGCAGCGTCGTGTCCGGCCGGATCTCCTACACCTTCGGGCTGGAGGGCCCGGCCGTCACGGTCGACACGGCCTGCTCGTCGTCGGCGGTGGCGGTGCACCTCGCGGCGCAGTCGCTGCGCACCGGGGAGAGCTCCCTGGCACTGGCCGGCGGCGTGACGCTGATGGCGACGCCGGGGCTGTACATCGGTTTCTCGCGCCAGGGCAACCTCGCCGCCGACGGCCGCTCCAAGGCGTTCGCCGAGGCCGCCGACGGCGCCGGGTTCTCCGAAGGCGTCGGCGTCCTCGTGCTGGAGCGGCTGTCCGACGCGCGGCGCAACGGCCACGACGTCCTCGCGGTGCTCCGCGGCTCCGCGGTCAACCAGGACGGCGCCTCCAACGGCCTCACCGCCCCGAACGGGCCCTCGCAGCAACGCGTGATCCGCCAGGCACTGGCCAGCGCCGGACTGTCCACTTCGGACGTCGACGCGGTCGAGGCGCACGGCACCGGCACCACCCTCGGCGACCCGATCGAGGCACAGGCCCTGCTGAACACCTACGGCCAGGACCGCGAACGGCCGCTGCTGCTGGGCTCGGTCAAGTCGAACCTCGGGCACACCCAGGCCGCCGCGGGCGTCGCCGGGATCATCAAGATGGTGCTGGCCGTCCGCGCCGGGGTGCTGCCGAAGACGCTGCACGTCGACGAGCCGACGTCCCACGTGGACTGGACCGCCGGCGACATCGAGCTGCTCACCGAGGCCCGGCCCTGGCCGGAGACCGGGCGGCCCCGCCGCGGCGCGGTGTCGTCGTTCGGCATCAGCGGCACCAACGCCCACACGATCATCGAGCAGGCCCCGGCTCCCGTCGTCGCGGCGGAGACCGGCGGCGACGACGAGAGCCCGCTGCCGTGGGTGCTCTCGGCCAAGACCGCGCCGGCGCTGGCCGGGCAGGCCGCCCGCCTGCTCGGGCACCTCACGACCGAACGCGCCGCCGACGTCGGCCACTCGCTGACCACGACCCGCTCGGTGTTCGAGCACCGCGCGGTCGTCGTCGGCGCGGACCGGGACGGGCTGCTGGCCGGGCTGTCCGCGCTGGCCGCGGGTACCCCGTCGGCGTCGGTGGTCACCGGCGTGGCCGACACCCCGGCCAAGACCGTGTTCGTCTTCCCCGGCCAGGGGTCCCAGTGGCTCGGCATGGCCACCGAATTGCTCGCCACGTCCCCGGTGTTCGCGGCCCGGATCGCCGAGTGCGCCGCGGTCACCGACCCGCTCACCGGCTGGTCGCTGCACGACGTGCTGACCGGCGCCCCGGGCGCGCCCTCATTCGACCGCATCGAGGTGCTCCAGCCCGCGCTGTTCGCGGTGATGGTGGCGCTGGTGGACGTCTGGGCCGCGCACGGCGTCCGGCCGTCGGCCGTGGTCGGCAGCAGCCAGGGCGAGATCGCCGCCGCGCACGTCGCGGGGGTGCTGTCGCTGGCCGACGCCGCGAAGATCGTCGTGGCGCGCTCGCAGCTGTTCGCCGACGAGCTCGTCGGCCGCGGGGCGGTGGCATCGGTGTCCCTGCCCGCCGCCCGCGTCGAAGAGCTGATCGCGGACTTCCCCGGCCTGTCGATCGCGGGCATCAACGGCCCGAACGCGACGACCGTCGCCGGGGACGACGAAAGCCTGGAGCGCTTCGCCGCCGCCCGGGTCGCCGAGGGCGTGCGGGCCAAGGTCGTCGGGTCCACCGTGGCCAGCCACAGCGCCCAGGTCGACCGCCTGCACGACGTCCTGCTCGGCCTCCTGGACGGCGTCGAGCACCAGGCCGGCACGATCCCGTGGTACTCCACGGTCACCACCGAAGTCGTCGACCCGGCCGACCTCGGCGTCGAGTACTGGTTCCGCAACGCTCGCCGGCCGGTGGACTTCCAGGGCGCCGTCCGGCGGCTGCTCGGCGACGGCTTCCGCATGTTCGTCGAGTCCAGCCCGCACCCGGTGCTGACCATGGGCCTCGCCGACATCGCCGGGGACGCCGGCGTCGAGATCGTCGCCACCGGATCGTTGCGCCGTGACGAAGGCGGCCTCGCCCGGTTCCACGCCTCGCTCGCCGAGCTGTTCGTCCGCGGGGCCGCGGTCGACTGGTCCCCGGCCTTCCCCGGCGCCCGCCGCGTCGACCTGCCGACCTACGCGTTCCAGCACGAGCGCTACTGGCCCGCGGGGGAGGCCGGCGCGGGCGACGTGTCGGCAGCGGGGCTCGTCGCGGTCGCGCACCCGCTGCTCGC
>NZ_JAAGNB010000385.1:0-205 GCF_010550475.1 Amycolatopsis sp. SID8362 | reverse complement strand
GCGGCGGCCCGGTGCTCGGCGGCGAGCTCGATCTCGGCGAAGACCTGGTCGCCGCGGCGCCACACCGCGCGCAGCCCCCGGAACGCCGGCCCGTAGCCGAAACCCCGCTCGGCGAGCAGGTCGTAGTAGCCCTCGACGTCGACCGGCCGCGCACCCTCGGGCGGCCACTCGGTGAGCGCGGCGGGGGTGGTGGGGACCGGCGGGG
>NZ_JAAGNB010000285.1:0-333 GCF_010550475.1 Amycolatopsis sp. SID8362 | reverse complement strand
CCGTGCTGGTCGACCAGCACGGCGAGCTCATCGACCTCCTCGCGTCCCTGCCCGGCAGGCAGCGGATGGTACTGGCGTGGTCGCTCGACGGGTTCACCCCGGCGCAGATCGCGGACGCGCTGCGCATCGCGCCCGCGACCGTCCGCTCCACCCTCCGCCACGTGCGGGAACGCCTTCGGCGACGCCGGACCGTTCGGCCCGGTGACCAGCGGGACAGGGAAAGGTGAGCACCATGCCGGCAACCGAGTACGGGGACCGGGCGATCACCGAGCTGCTGCGGGAGTCCAACACCGCGCTGCACGACTCGCTGCGGGCCGGCCTCGACGTGGAGGG
>NZ_JAAGNB010000230.1:0-1848 GCF_010550475.1 Amycolatopsis sp. SID8362 | reverse complement strand
GCCGGCCGCGGCCGCGGCGACCGGGCCGAGCACCGAAGAACAGGTGCGCCGGGTGCTGCGGGCCATCCCGCTCAGCCGCCTGCGCGACGCCGGGCTGCTGGACAGCCTGCTCGAGCTCGGGGGTGCGCCCGCCGCGCCCAGTGGCACGGGCGACACAGGCGACTCGATCGACTCGATGGGCGCCGACGATCTCATCGACCTGGCCTTCGGCAACCTCGGCCCGGCCGGTTCCCTGACGGAAGAGGGTGTGTGAGCATGGTCAACCCGGACGAGAAGCTGGTTTCGGCGCTTCGGCTCTCGCTCAAGGAGACCGAACGCCTCCGCGTGCAGAACGCCAAGCTCGCCGCGGCGGCGCGGGAGCCGATCGCGATCGTGTCGATGAGCTGCCGCTACCCGGGCGGGGTCAGCTCGCCCGAAGACCTGTGGCGGTTGCTCGACGACGGCGTCGACGCGGTCTCCGGGTTCCCCGCCGACCGCGGCTGGGACGTCGGGGCCGTGTTCGACCCCGAGCCCGGCGTCCCCGGCAAGTCCTACGTCCGCGAAGGCGCCTTCCTCGACCGGCCCGCCGAGTTCGACCCCGGGTTCTTCGGGATCAGCCCGGTCGAAGCGCTGTACATGGACCCGCAGCAGCGCCTGCTGCTGGAAACGTCCTGGGAGGCCTTCGAACGCGCGGGCATCGACCCCGCCTCGCTCAAGGGCACCTCGACCGGCGTGTTCGCCGGCGTCATGCACCACGACTACGCCCTCGGCCAGGACGACGGCAGCACCTCGGCAGGCAGCCTGGTCTCCGGCCGGGTCGCCTACACCCTCGGCCTCGAAGGCCCGGCGGTCACCGTCGACACGGCCTGTTCGTCGTCGCTCGTCGCGCTGCACCTGGCGGCGCAGGCGCTGCGCGCGGGGGAGTGCTCCCTCGCCCTCGCCGGCGGCGTCACCGTGATGGCGACGATGGAGCTGTTCATCAACTTCTCGCGCCAGCGCGGGCTGTCGCCCGACGGCCGCTGCAAGCCGTTCTCCGCCGCCGCCGACGGCACGGGCTGGGGCGAGGGCGCCGGAATCCTGCTGCTGGAACGGCTTTCCGACGCACGCCGCCACGGCCACCCGGTGCTCGCGGTGCTGCGCGGCAGCGCGGTCAACCAGGACGGCGAGAGCAACGGCATGACCGCGCCGAACGGCCCGTCGCAGCAGCGGCTCATCGGCCAGGCGCTGAAGAACGCGGGCCTGGCACCGTCCGATGTGGACGCCGTGGAGGCGCACGGCACCGGCACCACCCTGGGCGACCCGATCGAGGCGCAGGCGCTGCTGGCGACCTACGGCCAGGACCGCGACGCCGCGAACCCGCTGCTGGTCGGGGCGATCAAGGCCAACCTCGGGCACACCCAGGCCGCCGCGGGTGTCGCCGGCGTGATCAAGATGGTGCTCGCCATCCGGCACGGGATGGTGCCGCCGACGCTGCACGTGGGCGAGCCGTCGCCGCAGGTCGACTGGACCGCGGGCCACCTGCGGCTGGTGACCGAACCGACGCCGTGGCCCGACCGCGGCCACCTCCGCCGCGCCGGCGTGTCGTCGTTCGGGATCAGCGGGACCAACGCGCACGTCATCGTCGAGCAGTGCCCGGCCGCCGAAGAACCCGCCGCGGACGTCACCGTTACCGACCCGGCCGTCCCAGTCGTGCTGTCGGGCAAGACCCGCGAAGCGGTGCGGGCGCAGGCTTCCCGGCTGCTCTCCGGCCTCGACGCCGAAACCTCGCTCACCGACGTCGCCTTCTCGCTGGCCACCGGCCGCACCCGGCTGGAGCACCGCGCGGCCGTCGTCGCCACGGACGCCGACGCGCTGCGGCGCGGGCTGAGC
>NZ_JAAGNB010000052.1:0-4346 GCF_010550475.1 Amycolatopsis sp. SID8362 | reverse complement strand
CCGGAGTTCGGCGGGCTCACCGGCGCCTGGTCGCTCGACGGCGAGCTGTTCGCCGAAGTGGCGTTGCCGACGCAGGCCGGGGGAGGGGCGGGCTACGGCGTCCACCCCGCGCTGCTGGACTCCGCGCTCCAGGCGGTCGCGTTGTTCCCCGCCGCGGCGGAGTCCGACGGCTGGCTGGCGTCGTCGTGGAGCGGGCTGGCCCTGCACACGGCCGGGGCACCGGCGTTGCGGGTCCGGCTGCGGGCCACCGGACCGGACTCGGTGTCGGTGGCGGCCACCGACACCGTGGGACGGCCGGTCTTCTCCGCCGAAAACGTCGTCCTCGGGGCGCTGCCGGCGGAGTACGTCCGGGCCCCGCACGCCGAGCCGGTCACGCGCACCGCTCCCGGGCTGGCGGCGCGCCTGGCCGAGCTGCCCGAGCCCGCCCGCGCGGAACTGGTGCTGGACCTGGTCCTCGACCACACCGCCGAGGTGCTCGGGCGGGACACGACGATCAACGGCGACAACGCTTTCAGCGAGCTGGGTTTCGAATCACTCACGGCGGTGGCGCTGCGCAACCGGCTCGCCGAGGCGACCGGGCTGAAGCTGCGCACCACCCTGGTCTTCGACTACCCGACCCCGGACGCGCTGGCCGCGCACCTGCTGGCCGCCCTGCAACCGTCCACTGAGGACTCCGACGTCCTCGCCGGCCTCGACCGGCTGGAGCAGGCGCTGTTCGCCGACGCGGGCGGCCCGCCGCTGCACGGCCGGGTCAAGGTCCGGTTGCGCGACCTGCTGTTCCGGCTGGACGGCGCGGACGACGCCGGCGGCCCCGAAGCCGGGGACGCGCCGCTCGACGCCGCGTCGGACGACGAAATCTTCGCACTGCTCGATCGAGAGCTCGACCTGTCCTGAGACGGGATCGGGCCGGCGCCGCCACCCCGGCGGCGCGGACAAGGCACGGAGTTGACGGCACATGTCGAACGAGGACAAGCTTCGCGACTACCTGAAGCTGGCCACCGCGGACCTGCGCCAGGCCAAGCAGCGGTTGCGGGACTTCGAGGCGCGGGAAACCGAGCCGATCGCGATCGTGGGCATGGGCTGCCGCTTCCCGGGCGGGATCGAGACGCCGGAAGCGTTGTGGCGGCTGGTGACCGACGGCGAGGACGTCATCGGTGAGCTGCCCGACGGCCGCGACTGGGACCTCGCGTCGCTCTACGACCCGGACCCGTCGCGGCCCGGCACGTTCTCCATGCGCGGCGGCGCGTTCCTGCACGACGCCGACCGGTTCGACGCCGGCTTCTTCGGCATCTCCCCGCGTGAAGCCCTCGCCATGGACCCGCAGCAGCGGCTGCTGCTGGAGACGTCGTGGGAGGCCCTCGAACGCGGCGGCATCGACCCGCGGACGCTGAAGGCGAGCCGCACCGGCGTGTTCGTCGGGGCCATGCAGCAGAACTACGTGCCGAGTTCGCACAAGGTGCCCGAGTCGGTCGAGGGGCACCTGCTCACCGGCACGATCACCAGCGTCGCCTCCGGCCGGATCGCGTACGTCCTCGGCCTGGAGGGGCCCGCGGTCACCGTCGACACCGCGTGCTCGTCGTCGCTGGTCGCCCTGCACTGGGCGGTGCAGGCGCTGCGCCGCGACGAGTGCTCGCTGGCGCTGGCCGGCGGCGTGACCGTGATGGCGACGCCGGGCATCCTCATCGAGCTCAGCCGGCAGCGAGCGCTTTCCCCGGACGGCCGGTGCAAGCCGTTCTCCGCCGACGCCGACGGGTTCGGCGCCGCCGAAGGCGCTGGGATGCTGGTGCTGGAACGGCTTTCCGACGCCCAGCGCAACGGGCACCCGGTGCTCGCGGTCGTGCGCGGCTCGGCGGTCAACTCCGACGGCGCGTCGAACGGGCTGAGCGCGCCGAACGGCCCGTCGCAGGAGCGCGTCATCCTCGACGCGCTCGCCAACGCCCGGGTGTCGGCGAGCCAGGTCGACCTGATGGAGGCGCACGGCACCGGGACGCCGCTCGGCGACCCGATCGAGGCGCAGGCCCTGCTGGAGACGTACGGGCGGGGCCGGTCGCCGGAACAGCCGCTGTGGCTGGGTTCGGTGAAGTCGAACATCGGGCACACGCAAGCCGCGGCGGGCGTCGCCGGTGTCATGAAGGCCGTGCTGGCGCTGCAGCACTCGACGTTGCCGAAGTCGCGGCACGCCGAGCGTCCGACGTCCGAAGTGGACTGGTCGGACGGCACGCTGCGGCTGCTGGCCGAGGACGTCGAGTGGCCCGAGCGCGACCACCCGCGCCGGGCGGCGGTGTCGTCCTTCGGCATCAGCGGCACGAACGCGCACGCGATCCTCGAAGCCGCACCGCCGGCCGAGGTTTCCGAACCGGCTCCGGTGCCCGCGGTCGTCCCGTGGGTCCTTTCCGGTCGCACGGCGGAAGCCCTGCGCGCGCAGGCGGCTCGGCTGTCCGATGTGGAGGGTTTCGCCGACGTCGGCCACTCGCTGGCCGTGACGCGGGCGCGGTTCGAGCACCGGGCCGTCGTCGTCGGGCGCGACCGGGACGAACTGCTCCGCGGGGTCGCCGCGGTCGCGTCCGGCGCGCCCGACGATTCCGTGGTCACCGGGGTGGCCGGGAAGTCCGGAAAGGTCGCGCTGGTGTTCCCGGGTCAGGGCTCGCAGTGGGCCGGGATGGCACTGGAGCTGGCTTCTTCGTCGCCGGTGTTCGCGGACCGCCTGGACGACTGCGCGGTCGCGTTGTCATCCTTTGTGGACTGGTCGTTGCGGGACGTGCTGGCCGACGTGGACGCGCTGGCCCGCGTCGACGTCGTGCAGCCCGCCTTGTGGGCGGTCATGGTTTCGCTGGCCGAGCTGTGGCGCTCCTACGGCGTCGTGCCGGACGCGGTGGTGGGTCACTCGCAGGGTGAGATCGCGGCTGCCGTGGTGTCCGGTGCGCTGTCCCTTGAGGACGGTGCTCGCGTGGTCGCGTTGCGCAGCAAGGCGATCCTGGCGCTGGCCGGGCGCGGCGGCATGGTGTCGGTGGCTGCCTCACGGGAGACCGTCGAGGCGCTGCTGACCGACGGCCTCTCGGTCGCGGCGGTGAACGGCCCCGCCGCGGTGGTCGTCTCGGGCGAACCCCGGGCCCTGGACGCGCTGATCGCGGCCTGCGAGACCGCGGGCGTCCGGGCCAAGCGGATCCCGGTGGACTACGCGTCGCACTCCGCGCAGGTCGAAGAGATCCGCGACGAACTCCTCGGCGTGCTCGCCCCGATCGCCCCGCGGACCGCCGAAACGGGCTTCTTCTCCACCGTGACCGGCGACTGGGCCGACGGCGCCGAGCTGGACGCGACGTACTGGTACACCAACCTCCGCGGCACCGTGCTGCTCGACGACGCCGTCCGCGCGCTGACCGAACGCGGCTTCGGGACGTTCATCGAGGCCTCGCCGCACCCCGTGCTGACCATGGCGATCGGCGAGACCGCGACCGCGCTGGGCACGCTGCGCCGCGGCGACGGCGGGCTCGCCCGGTTCCAGCTGGCGCTGGGCGAAGCGCACTGCGCCGGCGTCGAGGTCGACTGGACCCCGGCGTTCCCCGGTGCGGGCCGCGTCGCCCTGCCGACCTACGCCTTCCAGCGGGAAAGCTTCTGGCTGCACACCGAAGACGGCCACGGCGGCGGGGTCGCGCCCGCCGACGCGCGGTTCTGGGACGTCGTCGACCGCGCCGACCCGGCCGACCTCGCGGGCACCCTCGGCGTCTCCGTCGACACCCCGCTCGACGAAGTCCTCCCGGCACTGGCGAACTGGCGGCGGCGCCGGACCTTGGAGTCCACTGTGGACTCTTGGTGGTACGGCATCACCTGGAAGCCCGCCGACCTGCCCGCCGCGAAGCCGTCCGGCCGCTGGCTGGTCGTGCGTGGCGAAGACGGCTCCGGTCAGGACGTCGTCGACGCGCTCGCCCGCACCGCCGACGTCGAGACCCTCGTGCTCACCGACATCGGCCGGGCCGCACTGGCCGAGCGCCTCACCGGGCCGTTCGACGGCGTCGTCTCGCTGCTCGCAGCCGACGAACAGCCGCACCCGGAGTTCCCCGAGAGCCCGGCGGGGCTGATCCTGACGCTCGTCCTGGCCCAGGCCCTCGGCGACGCCGGGATCGGCGCGCCGTTGTGGGTGCTGACCCGCGGCGCGGTCCGCACCGGACCCGCCGACGAGCTGCCCGGCATCGAGCAGTCGCTGCTCTGGGGCCTCGGGCGCGTCCTCGCGCTGGAGCACGCCGACCGCTGGGGCGGCCTGGTCGACCTCACCGCGGCACCCAGCGCCGCCGAACTCGACCAGCTGGGCCGGATCCTGGCCGCCCGCGGCGACGAAGACCAGCTGGCCG
>NZ_JAAGNB010001823.1:0-7620 GCF_010550475.1 Amycolatopsis sp. SID8362 | reverse complement strand
GCCGGGTTCGGTGCCCAGCTCGTCCACCAGCCGCACCCGCAGCCGCCGGTAGTGCTCGAGCGCGTCGGCGGTGCGCCCGGCTTGGTGCAGGGCCAGCACGCACTGGCCGGCGACCCGTTCGTCCAACGGGTGTGCCCCGGCCAACGCGACCAGCTCGACCACCAGGTCACCGCCCTGGCCGAGCCGCAGCCGGACGTCGGCCAGATCGTGCTGCGCGGCCAGCCGCTCCTGCTCCAGCCGGTCGCGTTCGGCCTCCGCCCACTCGCCCGCGATCCCGGTGAGTGCCGGGCCGCGCCACAGCCGGAGCGCTTCGGTCAGCAACTCCGCCGACTCGGCGTCGTCGGCGGGCCCGCGGGCGCGGGCGCACAGGTCCCGGAACCGGTGCAGGTCCACCGCCGGGTGCGCCGGATCCCCGGTCAGGCAATAGCCTCCCGACCGCCGCGCGATCGCCACCCCCGCGACGTCCGCCAGCGCCCGGCGCAACCGGGAGATGTAGCTGTGCAGCGTGGCCCGCGCTCGCCGCGGCTCGTCCGTTCCCCACACCCGCTCGGCCAGCCGGTCCACCGGCACCACCCGCCCGGCCTCGACCGCCAGCACCGCGAGCAGGCACCGCTGCCTGGCCGGCCCGAGGTCGACCGGTTGCCCGTCGACGTGCGCGGCCACCTCTCCCAGCAGGTGCAGCACGGTCACCACCCCCAAGTCCCCGTGCCAGAACTACCGCACTGACCAGGGCAGGACAGAAACCTTGCAAGCGGTTCACACGAACGGACCCCGATGGTGGCGTCAGCGGCGGTCGACGCGCCGCCGGGCGACGGCTTCCCGCCCTGCCCGACCGAGCACCACGCACCTCTTGGAGGACTCGTGAAACCCGTTCGCAGCCTGCTCGTCACCCTGGGATTGGCGCTGATCCCGCTGGCCGTTCCGGCCGCCGCACAGGCACAGCCGGCCGGCACCGCGGGGACGGAGAGCTTCAACGACTGCCCCGCCGGCTACTTCTGCGTCTGGGAGAACGCGGACGGGACGGGCCGCCGCGCCCAGTTCCAGCTGGGGTCGCCGAACCTGGTCGCCCCGGTCGGCGGCTACATCTACAACGACAAGATCTCGTCCGTCTCGAACCGGACGAGCCGCATCTGGTGCCTCTACGAGGACTCGGACTACCAGGGCAACTCCCTGCGGATCGGAGTCGGCTGGAAGGGGCCGATCGGTCCCCGCTACAACTTCAACGACAAGGTCAGCTCGCTGCGCGCCTGCTGAGCACGCGCACGGGCGCCCGCCGTGCGGCCGCGCAAGCGCCGCACGGCGGTGTGCCGGGTCAGCGGTTCGACGCCTTCTTGACGAACTTCGCGAGGTCCTTCGACTGCTGCACCCGGCTCGGCTCGTGGACGTACATCATGTGCCCGGCCGGGTAGTACGCCGTGTCGATGTTGTCGCGCAGTTCTTCCGGGATCTGCAGGTGGGCCAGCACGTGCTCGGCCGCGAAGTACGCCGTCGCGCCGTCGTAGTGGCCGAATGCCACGTGGACCCGCAGGTGCGGGTTCGCGCGCATCGCCGTGCCCAGCGAATCGGCCACCGACACCGAGCGGCCCTCGAACTCCTTGTACGACCAGGCCTTGAACGTGTCCTCGTGGATGATCTCGTACGGCAGGTCGTTCTCGTACCCGAGCTCCGCCCGCACGTAGTGGTTGAACGCCGCCGCGTAGGCGCCGAGCACGCGGGAGATCGACGGGTCGTCGCTCATGTGCTCGCGGCCGCCGTCCGGCTCCCACGCCGTGAAGCGGCCGTCCATCCGGCCGACCGTCAGGCCGCGGTCGCGCAGCAGCTCGGTGAAGAACCGGACGTGCTCGATCCGCAGGTTCACCCGGTCCACGTAGGACTCGGTGAGCCCGGTCAGCGACGCCAGCGTGGCCACCGCCTCGGCCCGGTCCTGCGTGGACAGCCGCGCGCCGCGCGCGAGCGCCCACGGCAGTTCCTTCGCCGCGAAGTCCTCGGCGTCGGCCAGGACGTCGTCGAGCGGGCGGTCGCCGTGCAGGCCGTGGTAGTGCGCGATCGCCGCGTACGTCGGCACGTACAGCGAGTACGGCAGGTCGTTGCCCTCGGTGAACTGCAGCGTGCCGAGGTCGAGCACCGACGAGATGAGCAGCAGGCCGTTCAGGTAGAGCCCGTGCCGGTCCTGCAGGTGCGCGGCCAGCCCGGCGGCGCGCAGCGTGCCGTACGACTCGCCGGCCAGGAACTTCGGCGACAGCCAGCGCTGGTGCCGCGACACCCACAGCCGGATGATCTCGCCGACCGACTCGATGTCGCCCTGGTACCCGTGGAAGTCCTTGGTCTCCTCGCCGCCCGCGACCCGCGAGTAGCCGGTCGACACCGGGTCGATGAACACCAGGTCGCTGTGCGCCAGCAGCGTCTCGGGGTTGTCGGCCAGCCCGTACGGCGGCGGCACCAGGTCGTCGACGTCGCCGGAGAGCACCCGGCGCGGGCCCAGCAGGCCCAGGTGCAGCCAGATGCTCGACGAGCCGGGGCCGCCGTTGAAGGCGAACGTCACCGGCCGCGTGCCCGGGTCGGCGTCGTCGAGGGTGTAGGAGGTGACGAACACCTCGGCCTTCGCCTTGAAGCCCTCCGACTTGCCGTCCTTGAAGACCTCCTTGCGGAGCACGACCCGGCCCGCCTTCGCCGTGTACGCGAGCTTCTTCCGCTTCACGGTGAGCGTGTGCTTGGTCGTGACGATGTCGTCGGTCGGCTCGGCCGGGATCTCCGTGGTTTCCGGCGCCTTCGGCTCGGGGGCCTCTTCGGGGGTCGTGTCCGCCATGGCCCCAACTTAGTTGTGGCAGGGTGACTTGGTGCACACCGGGGACTGGCCGTCGACGGCCGCGGAGGCCCTCGCCGTCCAGGAAGCGCTGCGTGGCCGGGTCGAGTTCACCGACGACCTGCCGGAGCTGCCGCCGACGGTGACCGGCCTCGACGTCGCCTACGACGAGGACGACGGCATCGCCGCGGCGGTCGTCACCCTGGAGACCGCCGGGCTCACCGTGGTCGAGGAACGGACGCACCGCGCGAAGGCCGTCTTCCCGTACGAGCCGGGCCTGTTCGCCTTCCGCGAGCTGCCGCCGCTGCTGGCCGCCCTCTCGGAGCTGGAGCGCGAGCCGGACGTCCTGGTCTGCGACGGCCACGGCCTCGCCCACCCGCGGCGCTTCGGCCTGGCCTGCCACCTCGGCGTGCTGACTGGGCGGCCCGCGTTCGGCGTCGGAAAGACGCGGTTCGTCGGCACCCACGAGCTGCCGGGGTACGCCCGCGGGGCGTCGGCGCCGCTGGTCGACGCCGGCGAGGAGGTCGGCGCGGTGCTGCGGACGCAGGACGGCGTCAAACCGGTGTACGTCTCGGCCGGGCACCGGATCGGCCTGGCCCACGCCTGCCGGCTGACCCTGGCGCTGACCCCGCGCTACCGCCTGCCTGAGACGACCCGCCGGGCCGACCGGCTGTCCCGGGCGGCGCTGCGATGAGGTCCCTCGACGAGCTGGACGCCGCTGTCTCGTCGTGCCGTGCGTGCCCGCGGCTGGTGACCTGGCGCGAAGGCGTCGCGGGCACGAAAGCGGCGTTCCGGGGCGAGGAGTACTGGGCCCGCCCGGTGCCGGGCTTCGGGCCGCCCGACGCGTCGCTCGCGGTCGTCGGGCTGGCGCCGTCGGCGCACGGCGCGAACCGCACCGGCCGCATGTTCACCGGCGACCCGTCGGGCGACTTCCTCTTCCGGGTGCTGCACGAGGTCGGGCTCGCGTCCCAGCCGACGTCCGAGCGCATCGGCGACGGCCTGGAGCTGTACGGCACGCGGCTCGTCTCGCCGGTGCGCTGCGCCCCGCCGGAGAACAAGCCGACGCCGGCCGAGCGCGACACGTGCCGTCCGTGGCTCGCGGAGGAGCTGACGCTGTTACGTCCGACACTGCGCTCGATCGTGGTGCTCGGCGCGTTCGGCTGGCAGGCGTTACTGCCCGTGCTCGCCGCGGCGGGCTGGCCGGTCCCGCAGCCGCGGCCGGCGTTCGCCCACGGCGCCGTCCTGAAGCTGGGCGACCTGCGTGTTTTCGGCTGTTATCACGTCTCGCCGCGCAATGTCCAGACACACCGCGTGACCCACGACATGGTGGCGGCCGTCTTCCGCGCCGCGACCTCGGTGACTGGCCACGACTGAATCGTTACGGAAACCGCCGCGACGCTGGTCACAGCCGGATGGGGTCCCCGAGCGGGCCGCCCGCGAAGGTGTCACCATGAGGACATGGCTGCTGCGAAGTCGAAGTCGGAACCGACTCGGATCCTCGTCCTCGGTGGTGGGTACGTCGGGCTCTACACGGCGTACGGCCTCCAGAAGATGCTCCGGGCCAACGAGGCCTCCGTGACCGTCGTTGACCCGCAGCCCCACATGACCTACGCGCCGTTCCTCCCGGAGGCCGCGGCCGGCGCGATCGAGCCGCGGCACGTGGTCGTGCCGCTGCGGCGGGTGCTGAAGCGCTGCCACGTGCTGACCGCGCGCGTCACCAAGATCGAGAACGACAAGAAGTCGGTCACCGTCGAGGCGGCCGACGGCCACATCGAGCAGCTGGGCTACGACGTCCTCGTCGTCGCGCTCGGCGCCGTCGCGCGCATCCTGCCGATCCCCGGCCTGGTCGAAGAGGGCATCGCCTTCAAGACCATCGGCGAGGCGATCTACCTGCGCAACCACATCATGACCAAGCTCGACGAGGCCGCCAGCACGCTCGACCCCGAGCTGCGCAAGCGCCTGCTGACCTTCACCGTCGTCGGCGGCGGGTTCGCCGGCATCGAGGCGCTGGCCGAGCTCGAGGACATGACCCGGTTCGCGGTGGAGAACTACTACCCGAACATCCAGCCGTCCGACGTCCGCTGGGTGCTCGTCGAGGCCGCCGGGCGCATCCTGCCCGAGGTCCGCGAGACCCTGGGCGTGTACACGGTCGAGCAGCTGGAGAAGCGCGGCATCGAGGTCTACCTGTCGACCGCGGCGAAGTCGTTCGAAAACGGCCACGTCGTGCTCTCGGACGGCACGGAGTTCGACACCGACACGCTCATCTGGACCGCGGGCGTGAAGGCCAACCCGGTGCTGGCCAATTCGGACCTCCCCCTCGACAAGCGCGGCCGCGTCGAGGCGACGGCCGCCATGCAGGTCGTCGGCCACCCGGACGTCTGGACCGCGGGCGACAACGCGGCGATCCCGGACCTCTCGCGCACCGAAGAGGACCCGACGGCCACCTGCCCGCCGAACGCCCAGCACGCGGTCCGCCAGGCGACCCTGCTCGCCAAGAACATCATCAAGGTGATCCGCGGCGGCAAGCCGAAGGACTACTACCACAAGAACCTTGGCGCGGTTGCCAGCCTGGGCCTGCACAAGGGCGTGGCCGACGCGCTGAACCTGAAGATCAAGGGCTTCCCGGCGTGGCTCTTCCACCGCGCGTACCACCTGAAGGCGATGCCGACCTGGAACCGCAAGATCCGCATCCTGTTCGACTGGATCCTCGGTGGGTTGTTCCGGCGTGAGGTGATCTCGCTGGGGCAGATCAACAACCCGAAGGACGAGTTCGCGCGGGTTTCGAAGTCCTGACGTTTTCGCTTTTCGAAGGCCTCCCGTTTTGACGCGGGAGGCCTTCGGCGTTTCAGTCGTCGGGCATTCCCTCGGTGGAGAACCGGACTCGTTCGTTTTTGACGACGTCCGAGAACGTCAGCCACTTCTCGACGGTCAAGGCCACTACGTGCTCGGGAAGCTCTGCTCGATCAAGCTCGTCGAGGTTGTCCAGGGAGATCATGACGAGGAGGTGGACCAAGCGCTCCCGTTGCTCGGGGGAAAGCTCGGTCATTCCATCGACCAGGATGAACACGGCGGTGATCAGTTCCCACACCCGGAGTTCCACCTCGGGGTGCAGGTCTCGGTAGAGGTCGGCGACGAAGGTCATGAAGTCGCCGACGACCTTCGGGTTGGCTCGCCCGAGTGTGTTGACGATGTTCGCGGCACGGATGGCGATATGTGCCTCCGCTTCGACGACCTTCGGTCGTGGCATGACACCCAACTTTGTCGCGGGCACGTGTACGATCTCGGCATCCGGGCCGGGACGGCGCAAGAGCCTGCGGAGAACCGACAACTGCTGTCCGAGATCGGGCCGTATCACGCGCAGGATCTCAGCCGCGATGTCCTCCAAGTCGCGGTCCTTGCTTCGCACCGCGAACTTGTCGGCCAGCGGTGGCGAAAAGGCCAGGACGTCCTGGACGTCGACGTTGTGCCAGACGGGAATGACGACCTTCTCGCCGCCGGCGATTTCCTTGGCCGTGAGCCCCCGAAGCTCGTATTCGGGCCAGCGCTTCGTCAAGAACGCCGGGCTGAGCACGACCAATCCGTGGCGTGCCGTCGCGAGCCCCTTGTCGATCGACCGCGACAGGCTGTCGCCGGCCTTCAGCGAGAACTCGTCGTACCAGACCTTCACCCCGGCCCTGGTCAGGTACGCGGCGAGCGGCCGGACGAGACTGTCCTTGTCCTCCGAAGCGTGGGCGATGAACAGTTCCAGGCCGTCGCTCAAAGCTCCCCCTCAGGACGTCAAGCGGATCGGCTGCGCAGCATAGCCGGGTGCAGCACGGTCGCCGGCCCCCGCCGGTACAACGCCGCCGGCCGCCCTGGCTGCCGCGAAACCCGCTCCCCGGTCGGGATCAAAAACCCTTCGACCCCTGTGATCTTCCGGTGGAAGTTGCGCGGGTCGAGCTGCTCACCCCAGACGATCTCGTAAACCTCCCGCAGATCCGTCATCGTGAACTCCGGCGCGCAGAACGCCGCCGCGAGCGTCGTGTACTCCAGTTTGGCGCGGGCGCGCTCCACCGCGTCCGCGATGATCTTCTTGTGGTCGAACGCGATCTGCGTCCGGGGGCGGAGCACCTTCTCGACCGGCATCAGCACGGCGTCGCGCGCGTCGCCGCCCGCGGTGGGGGCCGGGAGCTGGGGCGAGAACGCGACGTAGCAAACGGTGATCACGCGCTGCCGGGGGTCTCGTCCGGGTGCGCCGTACGTGCGCAGCTGCTCCAGGTGTAACGCATTCGCGTCGAGACCCGTTTCTTCGGACAGCTCACGAGTGGCGGCGTGGTCGAGGTCCTCGGACGTGGAGGCGAGGAAGCCACCGGGGAGCGCGAGCATCCCCTCGTACGGGGGAATTCCCCGCCTGATCAACATGATCTGCAGGGAACCGTCGTGGATCGTCAGGACAGCGAGGTCGACGGCGAGCGCGACCTCGGGGATCGTCCACTCCTCGGGGTCAGGCATGTTCGACAGCCGGGGAAGCGATCACGACGGAACTGTCCATAGTGCACAGTGTAGCGGGCCGTCAATATTCGTCTCGTTGACGAGAACGGTCCGTCAGGACTACTTTGCACCCTGCAAATCGCAACGAGGGAGGAAACGCCATGGTGGAACGCGGGGAAGTGGTGATCGCGTGATCGTCGTCCTGACCGCGCTGGAGGTCGAGCGGTCCGCGGTGCTCGACCGGATGACCGGCGCCGCGGTCCGCGCGCACCGGGCCGGCACGTTGTTCCACGTCGGGCAGCTCGGCCGGCGCCGGGTCGCCCTCGGGCTGGTGGGCGCGGGCAACG